>DATBQV010000138.1:0-11627 GCA_036560625.1 Gemmatimonadales bacterium | reverse complement strand
GGGTCGTAGCCGATTCCATCCTTGAACACGATCTCCACGTTCTCGAGATCCGCAATATTGGTCGACGGATCGCCCCGAACGACGATGAGGTCGGCCTGCTTACCGGCCGCGACGGTTCCGACCCGCTGGTCCCGCCCGAGGTACCTGGCCCCGTTGAGGGTGGCGATGGAAATCGCCTCGAGCGGCGTGAAACCGCCCTCGACCAGCAGCTCGACCTCCCGTTGATTGGAGAAGCCCGCGACGACGCCGCCGTACCCGGTGGGGTCTGTCCCGGCAAGGAGCAGCCCACCGGCCCGGGCGAAGGCCCGCTCGAACGCCATCTCCTTGCGGCAGAGGGCCGTCCACGTCGTATCCCCCTGGTCGGCAATGCGCGCTCGGCGTCGGAGGTACGCAGTCCGCGCGTCCTCGGTCATGACGTCGAGCACCTTGTCAGGAAGCGGAGGCCGATGGGGGGCGAAGGTCTCGAACACCGGCAGCGTCGACGTAACCGCCACTTTCCGCTCCACCAGCTCCCGAATCAACTTCTGGAGCGGCTCGCCCGCGGGATCGAGCGCCAGAAGAGATGGCTCGACCTGCGCGTCGGGGCAATCGTCCGGCTTCTTGTCGGCCACGAAATCGCTGGCCACGAGCAGGCCATGCTCGAGGTCGTCGATGCCGAGACTCGCGGCCTCGTGAAAGGTGATGGAGCAGAGATGGCCCGTGACCTTGAGGCCGCGCGCGTGGGCCGCCTTGATTGCCGCGCTCAGCTCGTCACGGGTGATGTTGGTGTACGCCTTGAACGAGGTGACGCCGATCCCGGCCCAATACTCCACCGTGCGCCGGGCATCGTCTGGTCCCTTGAGGGCGTGCATCTGATAGAAAAGGGGGAACCCCGCACCCTGAAGGTACGGACCCGTCACGTCCATCTTGGGCCCCGGCATCCGTCCCGAGTCGATCGCGGCCTTGAGCTCGAGATCGGCGTACGGCTCGAGGCTGCCCCCCGTGCGGATCGTGGTGGCGCCGCCAGCCAGATAGAGACGGGGAAAGCTGAACGCCTGCTCGTTGCCCATGTAGCCGCTGGACCAGAGCACGCCGGGGTAGAACATGTGCTCGTGCACCATCACGTAGCCCGGCAGCACCGAGCGGCCGTCGAGGTCGAGCACCCGGGCCTCGGCCGGCACGGGCACCTGGGCCGAGTCGCCGACCGCGCGGATGAGACCATGGTCGATGACGAGGGTCTGGTTGGTCCTGGGCGCGGCTCCGGTGCCGTCGATCACCCGCGCATGCACCAGGGCCGTGATCGCCGCGTCCACCTTGACGAATGCCCGCGTCTCCGGCGAGAGCGCGGGTGACTGTGCCGAGGCGGAGCCGGCGGACGCGATCAACGCGGCGACCGCCATCGCGGGGAGCGAACGAACGCGGAGAAATCGGATCCTCATGCGAGGCACAGGTTACCCCCGTTGAGCATGGCTGTCAAAGATGTGGATTGAACCCCCCTCGGGGCACCGGTATCTTCTGCTGGAGTCGTCACTTCCACAAGCGAGTCGTCCATGGGACAGACCACTTCTGCCGCCCCCGCGGCGCTCACCGTGCTCACCGAGGAGGAGGAGCTGTTCCGCAGCACGGTCCGGGAGTTCGCCGAGACCGAGATCGGCCCTCACGTGAGCGCCATGGACGAGGCCGCGCAGTTCCGGCCCGATCTGCTGCCCAAGTTCTTCGAGCTAGGCCTCATGGGGATCGAGATTCCGGAGTCCGCCGGCGGCGCCGGGGGCTCCATCTTCATGACGACGCTGGCCATCGAGGAGCTTGCCCGAGTCGATGCATCGGCCGCGATCTACGTGGACGTACACAACACGCTGGTCAACAACGCGGTGGGCCGTTGGGGCACGGACGAGCAAAAGGCCCGATACTTCCCGCGCCTCAACACGGATTTGCTGGGCGCCTTCGCCCTGTCGGAGCCGGCGAGCGGCAGCGATGCCTTTGCCCTGGAGACCAAGGCCGACCGCACGGCCGGGGGATGGGCCCTCACCGGCCGGAAGTTCTGGATCACCAACGGAGCTGAGGCGGGGCTCTTCGTCGTCTTCGCCAACACCGATTTCGCCAAGGGCTACAAAGGGATCACCGGGTTCCTCGTCGAACGCAGCTTCCCCGGCTTCGCGGTCGGGAAGAAAGAGAACAAGCTCGGGATTCGCGCATCGAGCACCACGGAGCTGATCCTCGAGGACTGTCGCGTACCCGACGGGAATGTGCTCGGACCCGTGGGTCAGGGGTACAAGATCGCGATCGAGACGCTCAACGAAGGCCGCATCGGAATCGGCGCGCAGATGATCGGGGTCGCGACGGGTGCGCTCGAGGCCGCGACGGCCTACGTCAAGGAGCGGAAGCAGTTCGGCAAGGCCATCGCCGAGTTTCAGGGCATCCAGTTCCAGCTGGGCCAGATGGCGACTGAGCTGGAGGCCGCCCGGCTCATGGTCTACAACGCCGCGCGCCTGAAGGACGCCGGACGGTCGTTTGCGCGCGAGGCCGCCATGGCCAAGCTGTTCAGCTCGCAGGTGGCCGACCGGATCACGTCGAAGTGTCTGGAGCTGTTCGGCGGGTACGGCTACTCCAAGGAGTACCCCGCGGAGAAGTATTATCGGGACGCCAAGATCGGCACGATTTATGAGGGAACGAGCAACATGCAGCTCCAGACAATCGCCAAAATGATGCTAAGGTAAGGCAGTGGCAACATTGACAATACGTTACCGGGTCGGACTCGGCTTCCTGTGGCTCGGGCTTCACGCGGCACAGGCTGCGGGTCAGGCACCGGACCAACAGTGGCTCGATGACAAGATGGGCTCCTGGTACCGCGCCGCGTCCCACGCGGCGCGGGGTCATTGGGGCATCGCCGTCGCGGACCAGAGCGGGACGCTCCTCTGGAGCCTCAATCCCGACGACGCCCTCATCCCTGCCTCAACGGTCAAGGTTTTCACGACCGGGTTCGCCCGGTCCGTGCTGGGCGGATCGGCCCGCCGGCCGACGCGCGTCGTGGGGGCCGGCTCGATGGACCCCGCCACCGGCGAGTGGATCGGAAGCTGGGGACTCGAGCTGAACGGCGATCCGTCGTTCGAGCGGGGCGTTGGTGCCGGGCCCACGTTGTACGACCTGGCGCTTCAACTCGCGAGCACGGGGGTCCGCAAGCTCACCGGGCCGCTCAACGTGCAGACCGCCGACGGTCCGGCGGACGACGTCTATCCCGCCACCTGGTCGCGGCATCATTTCGGCCGGCTGTTCGCGCCCGTCATCGGGCCGGTTACGCTCAACGAGAATCTGGTCTGGATCGCGGTGCAGCCGGCCTCCAAACCGGGCGCGCGGCCGCGCGTGGTCGACGAATCGCCGGGCGGCATCGCGTCGCTGGTCACCGTGAAGGCCGTCACCAGCGCGGGCCGGCGCTCGAACCTCAGGCTCCGGCCACGCGGTGATGGCGGCTGGGTTCTGGTCGGCACGATCGGGGTTCGAGCCCGCACGCGTGGGCTCGCGGCGGTCGTACCGGATCCGAAGATCGTCCTCAACGCCGCCTGGGCGCACGCACTGGGCAAGGCCGGGGTCGCCTGGAACCCCGCGCCGTTCATTGGTCCGCCGCCGAGCGGCCCCGCCCGCGTGCTGGCCGAAGTGTCCTCCCCGACGCTCGATTCGCTGGCCACCGAGATCAATCGCCGCAGCCTCAACTACGGAGCCGAGCTGCTGCTGCAGTGGGCCGGCGGCCGGGAGACTCCCGCTTCCCAGCTCACCCGGCACGTGGAGGAAGTCACCGGCCGGACCGATGGGCTCGAGCTGGTGGACGGCAGCGGGCTCTCGTACCAGAACCGAGCGACCGCGCGGACGTTTATCGACTACCTGGCGAAGTTCCCCGCGACGCCCGAGGGCCGGAACTTCCCGATGCTCCTGCCCGCCAACGGCACTGGCACGCTGCACCGGCTCGCTTCAGGCTTCCCGGGAGAGGGCGTCGTGCGCGCCAAGACCGGCACGCTGGCACAGGTGGCGAATGTCGTGGGGTATCTCGGTCGACAGGACGGCGTGCTGCTCGTAGCACTGCTCTACAACGGTCCCCGGCCCTGGGCCGCGCGCAAGGCGGAGTGGCAGCTCTTCCGGAAGCTCGGCGGCAACGGCGTGATCATTCCGAACGACAGCGTTCCCGATAGTCTCCTCCCGCACTTCGGCGGTGAAGAGGAGACCGACTTCGTGCCGGCCTGGCGAGTGGACGGCACCGATACAACCGACGTCCCCGATTCAGTGCCGCTCCCCCTCCCCGCACCGGCGGACACGGCTCCCCCCAGTTAGCCGTCCTTCAGAACTGCACGTGAGCCAGCATCGGTCCGGTGGGCTCGCCGGTCCGGCTGGCCGCGGCCTCGACCGTGACCGCCGCGCCCATCACGGCACCCGGCGTATTGGGCATCCCGACGGTGGCGAATGCGGGGCGATCGGCGTCGCAGCGCAACTCGACTGAGCGCACCATCCCGTTCTGGGTGATGAACCAGAACTGGTAAACGGAGTCCGCGGGGGCGCGGGGCAGGCCGTGCATCACGACGTTCCAGCGATGGGACACGGGGTCGTCGAAGATCACGAGGCCGCCCTTGTGCCCATCCATGGCGATATCGCGCTGCACCACGTGGGCCTGGCGCATGATCGAGAGCGTGTCGCGGAGCGCCGCCAGCTGGCGATCCCGATCGGACACCGCAAGCTCGGCCGCGGAGAGGGCTTGTCGCTCACGGACGCCGAGCCCGACCGCGAGGATGATAGCCGCGGCCGCGGCGAGCGCCGCCCCGACCTGCGACCACCGCGCGCGCTGGCGGAGCACGCCCTCGGCGAGCTGATGGGACAGCCCCGGGCGCGGGGCGACCGGCGCCACCGCCATCGGGAGCGGACCCAGGTCGCGCTGGAGCGTGGCGACCTCGCGGGTGCATTCCTCGCAACGGATCAGGTGATCGGCGAAGAGGCGCTCCTCCCTCGCCTCGAGCGCCCGCGCGACATAGGCGGCCCGGTTCTCGACGTACCAATCGTGCGGCGTCATCGGACCCAATCCTGGATCGGCGCGAGCTGCACCCGCAGCTTGTCGAACGCGAGCCGGAGCCGGGTCTTCACGGTGCCCATGGGGATGCTCAGCTCCTTCGCAATCTCGGAGTGCGTGAACCCGCCGAAGTAGGCCAACCGGACGACTTCCCGCTGCTCGTCCGGCAGGCCCTTGAGGGCCTCATGGACCGCCTCGTGCACGTGCCAACCCGGGCTCGCGGATTCATCGGGCTCCTGGAATTGGGCGGTGGTGGGGCCGAGACCACCAAGCGCCTCCGCCCGTTCCGTTTTGCGCCGCCACCGACCCCGCCGGCGGAGGCGGTCGATCGCGCGGTTCCGGGCGATCCGCAGCAGCCACGGCATGAGCCCCTCGTGCTGCCCGCCGAGCGAGCCGACCCGGTCCCACGCGATGCGGAAGACCTCGAGGACGACCTCCTCGGCCTCGTCCTGGTCGCGCAGCATGCTCTGAGTCAGCCCGAGCAGCCAGGGGCTGGCGACCTCGATCAACTCCACCAGGGCACGCTCATCCCGGGCGACCAGCCGGTCGCGCAACGAGGCCTGGCCCGCGAGGGCGAGCGGTGCGGGCGGGCGTCCGGCTTCAGGCGAGGAACGGGAGGATGGGGGCGGGGCCACGAGCTATGTAATGCACCATCGCGTCGCCGGGCGCCAGGCTGCGAGCCCGCCGGATATTGAACGCCGCGCGGGGAGACGCGGTTCTCCCCGGCGGGGTGATTCAGCCGGTCTTGCGGCTGCTGGCGACGATGAGGACGACCCCCGCCACGACGGCGATGCCGGCGAGCAGGGGGGAGAGCGGAACGGAATGCTGGCGCTCCGTGGTGACCTGTACCGGCCCCAGATCGGCGACCTTATCGCGGGTGCTGAAGGAGAATCCGCCGATGGAGAACGTGATCACGCCGGCGAGAATAAGCAGGGCTCCGAGAACCGTTCCGGGACGCATAGTGCTCAACCTATCATCTCGGGCGCCACTCCCCAAGCGGCCGTGGGCGCCCTACACTTCCACTCGCCGTCCCGCGCCCGCACTCACGCAACCCGGAATCCGTATGGCAACCATCGCCCCGCTTCGTCGGTCCGCAGGTGCCCCGGCCCTCGCGGGTCTCGACCGGGGCGCGAGGCGCTGATCGGTGGCCGCCGGACCGGGCGGCGGGCGGCGGGTCGTGACCCTGCTCCCGGCGGCGACCGAGATCGTGGCGACGCTGGGGGGCATCGGGAGCCTCGTCGGCATATCGCACGAATGCGACTACCCGCCCGCCGTCGAAGGCATCCCCCGGATCACCACCACACCGATCGACCCGACAGCCTCGGCACTCGTGATCGACGCCGAGGTGCGGCGGCTCCGGGCCGAGGGGCGTCCGGTCATCGCGGTGGACGGGCCGGCGCTTCGGCGGCTCGCGCCGGATCTGGTGGTGACCCAGGGCTTGTGTGAGGTGTGCGCCGTGGCAGACGGCGAAGTGCACCGGCTCGCCGCGGCCCTCGACCCGGCGCCGGAGATCATCTCACTCTCCGCAACCACCCTCGCGGGCATCTGGCTCGACATCCGCCGGGTGGGCGCCGCGCTCGACCTTGCCGCGGACGCCGACGAGATCGTCCTGGGACTCCAAAGCCGCCTGGCCCGCCTCGCAAGGACCACGCACGGCGCCCGAACTCCGCGAGTCGCGTGTGTCGAGTGGCTGGAGCCACTCTACCTCGCGGGTCACTGGGTGCCCGAGCTGATCGAGGCGGCGGGCGGCATCGACGTCGGAGCCACTGCCGGTGGTCATTCGACTCGACGCACCTGGGGCGAGGTCGAGGCCCTGCGCCCGGACGTGATCCTCGTGGCGCTTTGCGGGTTCGGCGTCGAGCGCAGCTGCCGGGAGCTCGAGGCATTCGCGAATCCGGAGGGGTGCCGGGTGTTGGAGGGAGCGCAGGTGTGGGTGGTGGACGGCAATGCCTACACGTCCCGCCCGGGCCCGCGTGTGGTGGACGGCGCCGAGCGTATTCGCGCCGCGCTCACGGGCCGTGAGGTCCCCGGCCTGCGCCGGTGGCAGCCGGTCCGGGCGGCATGATCGACGGGGGCCGGAGCGTCGAGCTGATCGCCCTCCTCTTCATCGCGGTCATCGGGCTCGGGACGCTGGCCCGACGTCTGGTCATCCCCTACCCCATTCTGTTGGTCATCGGCGGCCTGCTGCTCGGCTTCGTGCCCGGTCTTCCTCCGGTGCGGCTGGACCCCGACCTCGTCTTCTTCGTCTTCCTGCCCCCCATTCTGTGGTCGGCGGCGTACTTCACGTCGTTCCGGGACTTCCGCGCCAACCTCCGGCCGATCCTCCTCCTGGCTCTGGGGCTCGTGGCAGCGACGACCGCGGTAGTGGCGGCGGTCGCCCACGCGATCGTCCCCGGCCTCGGCTGGGCCGGCGCGGTGGCGCTGGGCGCGATCGTGTCGCCCCCGGACGCCGTGGCTGCCGTCGCCATCCTGCGCCGACTCCGGATCCCGCACCGGGTAGTCGTCATCCTGGAGGGCGAGAGCCTGGTCAACGACGCGGGCGCGCTGATCATCTACCGCACCGCCGTCGCCGCGATGGTGACGGGTGCCTTCAGTCTCCCCGAGGCGGCGGGCGGGTTCGTCGTGGCGGCGGCCGGCGGCGTGGCGATCGGCCTCGCCGTTTCCGCTCTCGCGACGCTCTCCCTGCGCTGGATCTCCGACAGCATGAGCGAGATCGCGGTCTCGCTGCTGGCTCCCTATATCGCCTGGATCGTCGCGGACCGCGTGGGGACGTCGGCCGTGCTGGCGTGCGTGGCGGGGGGGCTGTTCTCCCGGCGGGTCTGGGGGCGCGCGGTCGCGCCCGCAACCCGGCTTCAGGCGCGCGCCGTCTGGGGGCTCCTGATCTTCGCCCTGAACGGCGTGATCTTCATTCTGATCGGCCTTGAGCTGCGCACGCTGGCCGAGTCGGTGGGGCGCGAGGAGCTGGGCGCGCTGGCGTGGCAGGGAGTGCTGGTCAGTGTGGCGGCGATCGTCACCCGGCTCGTCTGGGTCCCCATCGCGGCCTGGCTGCCCCGCCGGATCCCCGTCATTCGCGCCCGGGATCCGCTGCCGCCCTGGCGGGCGATCGGGCTCATCTCCTGGACCGCCATGCGGGGCGTGGTGTCGCTGGCCGCGGCGCTCGCCCTGCCGCTCATCGCGGCGGATGGCCGGCCGCTCGCCCTGCGGGAGCAGATCATCCTCCTCACCTTCGTGGTGATTCTGGTGACGCTCGTGCTCCAGGGTCTCACTCTGGCGCCGCTGGTGCGGCGGCTCAACTTTCCCGACGACCGAACGCTCGAGCAGGAGGAGATCGGGGCCCGCGACCACGCGGTGCGGGCGGCGCTGGACCGCCTGGCGCAGCTCCAGAGCCGGGAGCAGGGCGTCGAGGAGCAGCTGGCGGATCTTCGCCGGCACTACGAGGATCGTGCGCGGATGATCGCCCAACGGCGGGAAGACGTGCCGGCCAGCTCCTCCCTCGCCGACGCCGCGTTCAAGCGCGCCCGGTACGAGACGTTGAGCGCGGAGCGGCTGGCGCTCCTGAGCCTCCGGGACCGGGGGGCTATCAGCGACGAGGTGCTGCTCGATCTGGAGCGGGAGCTGGACGTCGAGGCGGAAGGTCTCGGGCTGGCGAGCGTCCGGGGGATCCGGCCGGGAACCGACTGGGAGGGGTAGGCGTTCGGAGGAGGCCATGGCAAACCGCGATGAGAACCGCGACCTGGGCTTCGGCTCGGTCGTCGCGCAACAGAGCCGCCAGCGCCTGGTCAACCGGGACGGGAGCTTCAACGTCGTGCGCGACGGGCTTCCGTTCTGGTCGTCGCTCAGCGTGTACCATGCCGCGCTCGAGCTGACGTGGCCCCGCTTTCTGGCGCTCGCCGCCGGCGGCTATCTGTTGATGAACGCGCTCTTTGCGGGACTGTTCCTGCTGTGCGGCTCGGGCTCGCTCCAGAGCCTGGAGCCGTTTCCGATCGGCGACCCCCTCCTGCGGGCGTTCTTCTTCAGCGTCGAGACGTTCGGCACCATCGGCTACGGGAACATCGTGCCTGTGGGTCTCGCCGCTCACCTGATCGTCACCCTCGAGTCGTTCGCCGGCCTCACCAGCCTGGCCCTCGTCACCGGACTGATCTTCGCCCGGTTCTCCCGGCCCTCCGTGCGGCTTCTGTTCAGCCGCACGGCGATCGTCGCACCATACCGCGGCATGACGGCCTTCGAGTTCCGCATGGTCAACCAGCGGCGCAGCCAGTTGCTGGAAGTGGAGTGCAAGGTGATGCTGAGCCGCGTCGAGCACCGCAACGGCAAACCGTACCGGAATTTCTTCCAGCTCCCGCTGGAGCGGACGAAAGTATCGTTCTTCCCGGCCGCGTGGACGGTGGTGCATCCGATCGACGAGACGAGCCCGCTCCGGGGAGCCACCCGGGACTCGCTCCTGGCGGACGACGCCGAGTTCCTCGTGCTGCTCACGGGGTACGACGAGACCTTCGCCGCGCTCGTCCACACCCGCACCTCGTACAAGCCGCACGAGATCGTCTGGGGCGCCCGCTTCGCCGACGTGTTCAATCACGGCGATCCGCGCGGCACCATGAGCATCGACGCCGGCCGCCTGCACCGGATCGAGCCGGCGGAGCTGCCCGCACCCGCGGAGACGCCCGGCTAGAGCGGGGCGCACACCGCCTCTATCTTCCCATCCCCAACGATCGACGAGCAGGGCTGCTCATGAACGAGACCTCGCGCCGCTTTCTCGAGACCCTCCTCGACACGCCCGGCCCCAGCGGCTTCGAGACCGCGCCGGCCCGGCTGTGGCGCGCCGAGGCCGACCGGTTCGCCGATCGGGTCGCGGGGGACGTGGGCGGCAACTCGCTCGCCACCGTGAACCCGGGCGGCGCTCCGCGGATCATGCTCGCCGGCCACATCGACGAAATCGGCCTGATGGTGGTCCATATCGACGATGACGGATACGTCCACTTCGATCCGATCGGCGGGTGGGATCACCAGGTGTTCGTGGGGCAGCGCGTGGTGCTCCTCGGTCGCGACGGACCGGTCCCCGGTGTGATCGGCAAGCCGGCCATCCACCTGCAGGAGAAGGAGGACCGGGAGAAGGTGTCGAAGCCGTCGGACCTGTGGATCGACATTGGAGCCGGGAGTCGGGCCGAGGCGGAGACCCGCTTGCGCGTCGGCGATCCCGGCGTCCTCGCCTCCAGCGTTCAGGTGTTTCCGAACGGGAAGATCGTGAGCCGCAGCCTGGACAACCGGATCGGCGCGTTCGTCGTCCTCGAGGCGCTCCGCCTCCTTGCCGCCGACCGGCCCACCGCATCGGTGACGGCCGTGGCGACGACGCAGGAGGAGATCGCGTACGCCACGGGTGGCGGTGCCCGGACGACCGCCGTGGGGCTCGACGCGCAAGTCGCGGTCGTGGTGGACGTGACCCACGCGACCGACTATCCCGGCGCCGACAAGAAGCGCCACGGGGACTTCAAGCTTGGCGGAGGGGTGGTGCTGTCCCGCGGGTCGGCGGTGAATCCGGTGGTGTTCGACCGCCTCGTGGCCGCCGCCGAGCGGGAAGGAATTTCCTACACGGTGCAGGCGGCGCCCAGGTACACCGGCACGGACGCGGATTCCATCTATACCGCGCACCGCGGGATCGCCACCGGACTGATCTCCGTCGCCAACCGCTATATGCACAGCCCGAACGAGATGGTGGTGCTCGAAGATCTCGATCGCGCGGCGCGACTCCTCGCGGCGTTCGCCCGCGCGGTGGAGTCCACGGCGGACTTCGTACCCAGGTAAGGAATCGGGAGCCATGCCGATTCTCGATGCCGACAGGGTGGTCGCCGCGCTGCGCGGGGCGTTCTCGCGGGATGTAGGCCGGGCAGGCCTGCTTCGCTTTGCCGCCGAACGGATCCAGGCCGCGGGACCGCCGTACACGTCGGTGTACATGTACATGCTCCACGGCGACGACCTCCTGCTGGAGGCCCACGCGGGCCGGGAGACGGAGCACACCCGCATCGCCGTCGGAGACGGCGTCTGCGGCACCGCGGTCGCCACCGGCGAGGACCAGAACGTGCCCGATGTCCGCGCGATCTCGAACTACATCGCGTGCAACGCGTGGACCCGCTCGGAGCTGGTGGTCCTCATCCGGCGCGGCGCGCTGATTCTGGGTCAGATCGACGTGGACAGCGACGAGCCGGATCCGTTCACGCCGGAAGAGGGGGCGGCGGTACGGAAGGTGGCCGATGCGCTGGCGGTGCTGCTCTAACAGCAGTGAACGGTGAACGGTGAACGGTGTGGACAGCGGTGAACAGTGAGGAACAGACGTGAACGGTGAACGGTAAACGGTGAACGGGGGTGCCGGCCCGCGCACCGCGACGCGACACGTCCGCGGGGTGTCCCTCTTCGAGCGGCGGGTGGGCCAGGGTCCGCCCGCCGTCGTGCTGCATGGGGGGCCGGGCGCGGATCACGGCTATCTCCTGCCCGGCTTCGACGCGCTGGCCAACCGCCGGGAGCTGGTCTACTACGATCAGCGGGGCGGAGGACGGTCGCCGGTCGCCCGCGACGTTCCTGTAGGCTGGCACGAGCATGTGGCCGACCT
>DATBQV010000137.1:0-7239 GCA_036560625.1 Gemmatimonadales bacterium | reverse complement strand
CGCTTACGCCGGTCGCCGCCCACGAGGGCTTGGTCGTTGCGTCGAATCTCCTGCGCGGCAATCAGAAGAAACCGGACTATCGGGGCATACCGAGCGTCGTGTTCACGATCCCGCCGTTCGCCGGTGTCGGGCTCACCGAAGCCGAGGCACGGCAGCAGCAGCTCGATGTCCGGATACAGACCGAGGACACCTCGCGGTGGTACTCGAACCGGCGGGTGAACGAGAGCTGCGCGATGTTCAAGACGATCGTGGAGAACGGGAGCGACCGCGTTCTTGGCGCGCACCTCCTGGGCCCGTATGCGGAGGAAGTTATCAATCTCTTTGCCCTCGCCATTCGCCAGGGCCTCACGGCAACGGATCTCAAGCACCAGATCTACGCCTATCCGACCAGCGGGTCGGACCTGCCGTACATGCTGTGACATGCGCAGGGCGCCCAAGGCAAGGGAGACAGCACCGGGATGACGCGCGATCAACTACTCAGGAGGGGAACCACCGGGGTCCTGGTGCAGAACGACGGTCAAGACGCTCGTGGTAGATGGCTTCAGAATCTCCGAAACGGTCTATGCCCCCGATCGAGAGCTCCCGCCCCAACCGAGGGGCTGGGCCGACCTGTGCCTGGCACTCGAAGGGGGTACCGGGAGGAGTACGGCCACACCCACCTTCGGTGCGAGCCGGCGTCGCTCGTCTTCCCCCCGCCTGGGGGTTCGCCGCTCCCGGGGCGCTTCGGCCTAAATCTCCTCGCTTTCGCCCTCGGCGGGTCCCTCCGCCATCCCCTCTGTCCGGATCGGCCGGTTTCCCATAGGTTTAGGGCGCGCTTGCTCGACTGACCCGCAACCCAATCCGGTTGCGGGCGTTCCGTACCGTGCCGGGGGGTTCCGTGCTCCGATTCCGGACGGCAGTGCTGCGAAGCGATCGCGGACAGGCATCCGAGTATGCCGTCGTGCTGGCCCTGGTGGCCGTGGGGCTGCTCGTGGCGTTGCTGTTGCTCCGCGAGTCGGTCGGTCGGACCTATGGGCGCGTCGCCAATACCGTGAGCAACCCCGGCCAGCAGGAGAGCGGCGCGGTGACGAGCGGGGGTGTGAGCCAGCCGGCGGGGGGAGGAACAACGAGCGCCGCGTCCGATCAGGGCAAAGGGGATCACGGCGATAAGGGCAGAGACCGGTGAATCGTGTCGCACAAGCGTCCCCGAGCCCACTCCCGACTCCAGTATCCACCGACCGCGCGGCCAAGCCTCATTCTGGATTCCGGATCGCTCAACGTGGTAGACCTGTCGGAGCGGGGACTCCGCTACGTCCAGGACGCGGGCCCGGAGCCACCGCTGGGGGCCAAGCTCGAGGGGATACTCCGACTGAGCAGCGGCGAGACCCTCCCGGTTCGCGGCACGGTCGTCCGGGTGGTCCGCCCGGACGGCTCCAGCGGCCCCGGCCTGATCGAAGTGGCCGCCCACCTCACCGACGTCCCCATCCCGCGGAGAGTCATCCTGGCCGAGCGCCAGACGATTCAAAGCCCCCCGAAGAGCTGACCGTCCGCTGACCACTCCCGCTTCGAGCTCCATCGTGGGCTCCTCGTCACTGCCGGACGCGCCGCGCACGATCATCGTGGTGCCGTGCTACAACGAGGCGGCCCGCCTCGACGTCGCGCGCTTCGAGTCGTATTCGGCCGAACCGGATGCCGCCGACCTGCTCTTCGTGGATGACGGCAGCACGGATGACACGGCGAGGGTGCTCGCGGGGCTGGTGCGCCGAGGGCCGGGCCGCATCCGGGCTCTCCGGCTCGCGACGAACCAGGGCAAATCGGGGGCGGTGCGGGCCGGCGTGCTGGCGGCTCTCGCGGTGACGCCGGCGTTGGTCGGATTCTGGGACGCCGATCTCGCCACGCCGCTCGCGGCGATCCCGCGGTTCGTCTCCGCACTCGCGGCACGCCCCGTCCTGCTGGGCGCGATCGGGGCCCGGGTACGGCTGCTCGGCACGACCATCGACCGATCCGCGACCCGCCACTACCTCGGCCGCGTCTTCGCGACCGCCGCATCGCTCGTGCTTGGCCTGGCGGTCTACGACACGCAGTGCGGGGCGAAGCTGTTCCGCGCGGGGCCGCTTCTGCGTGCCGCGTTCGCGGCGCCGTTTCGCAGCCGATGGGCGTTCGACGTGGAGCTGCTGGCGCGGCTGGAGGAGGCAGGGCGGCGCGCCGGCGCGCCGCCGGTGGAGCAGACGGTGATCGAGCTGGCGCTGGACGAGTGGCGGGACGTTCGCGGGTCGAAGCTTCACCCGCTCGGGATGGTGGGGGCCGGACTCGATCTGGCGTTCATCCGCCGCCACGTGCGGGCCGACGTGGGGCGCGAGGTTGCCCCGCCAACGGCAACCTGGCTCAGCGGGGCCGACGCTTAGGTCGTGAGGACGTTCTCGAAGCGAGCGTAGTCGTCTAGGATCTTGCCGGTACCGCGGACGACGCAGGTCAACGGGTCGGGATCACGGCGGACGGTGAGCCCGGTCTCCTCACTCAGCAACCGATCGATCCCGCGAATCAGCGCGCCGCCGCCGGTGAGGGTGATGCCGTGGTCGAGAATGTCGCTCGCCAGCTCGGGCGGGGTGGCCTCCAGGGCCCGACGGACCGCGTTCACGATCTGGGAGATGGGCTCCTGCATGGCGTCCCGGATGCCGGCCGAGTCCACCCGGACCGTCTTCGGCAGACCGGAGATCAAGTCGCGGCCCTTCACCTCCATCTCCACCTCGGGGTCGAGGGGCGCCGCCGAGCCGATGGTGATCTTGACCGCTTCGGCCGTGGGCTCGCCGATGAGCAGGCTGTAGTTCTTGCGCATGTACTGCACGATCGACTGATCCAGCTCGTCGCCGCCGGTCCGGATGGACGCGTCACAGACGATGCCGGAGAGCGCGATGACCGCGACGTTCGTGGTGCCGCCGCCGATGTCGATGACCATGTTGCCGGAGGGCTGGTCCACCGGGAGGCCGACGCCGATCGCGGCCGCCATCGGCTCGGCGACCATGAGCAGCCGCTTCACCCCGGCCGACTGGGCCGAGTCCCGTACCGCCCGGCGCTCCACCTCGGTGATGCCGGAGGGGACGCAGACGATGACCGTGGGCTTGACCCGGAGAATGCGCCGATCGAGCACGGTGCGGAGGAAGTGACGCAGCATCTTCTCCGCGACCTCGAAGTTCGCGATGACCCCGTCCTTCATCGGGCGCACGGCGAGGATTCCCTCGGGCGTGCGGCCCAGCATCCGCTTGGCCTCGAGGCCGATCCCCATGATCTCGCCGGTGGCCTGCTCGACGGCCGCAACCGACGGCTCATTCAGCACGACGCCCTCGCCCTTCACCAGCACCAGCGTGTTCGCGGTTCCGAGGTCGACGGCGATCTCGCTTGCCGGCCGCCAGGTCCGCTTCTTGGGCGGGGTCCGATACGCCGACTCGGGCGGCGCCGCTTGCTCCTCCGCCGGGGCAGGTGCGGCTGCCGGAGCGGACTTGGGCTTGGACGCGGAGTTGGGTTCCACGATGGCGGTCACGGTGCGAGCGTCCTCGAGGTCTCGGTGAATGGCCTGCTCGACGGAGTCGGACCCTGCCTTGCAGATATCCCGGCTCGTTGCGGAACACCTTCGGCTCGGATCGTCCGACCCCCGGTCGGCTGCTGGCGACCCCATTATCGGCAAGATGTGATCCACGCAAGAGCGCGCCCGGCGCGGCCCAACGATCCACCTCCAAACACGTTGCGCGGCAGACAGTTGCCTTTCGGCTGCCTTTCAGGGGGCCGATGACCGTGACGCTCACGGGCACCTACGCCCTTCTGGTCGTCGCGGCTGCCCTCCAGGACCGGTCTCACGCCCGGCTCGCCTTTGTAGCATTGGTACCGTTCGCCGTGGCTCTCGCGTCGTTCGAGGTGGCGCTCGGGACGGCAGATTCGCAGCTTCTCCGCGAGGCGGCACGGTCGGCTCCGAGTGTCTTTTTCGCCGTCAACGCGGGGCTGCTGCTGGTCGGTGTCCTGATGGCGGGAGCAGCGGCTCTCGGGGTTCTCCGTCACCAGCACGCCGCTCTCGCCGGAATCTTCCTGCTGGGCGCGGACGCGCTGGCGCTCTGGGTCTCGGTCCGCGTTGCCCCGGCGAGCAGGCCGGGCCCGGTACTGGCAACCGCGACCTCGGTCGGCTTGCTGGCCGCGTTCGCGGGCCTCGCGGTGCGTCGCTTCCGAGGTAACCGGAACGCGATCGAGCCTCGCATTCAGTGGCCCGGCTTCCCGGGCAATCGGGTTCTCGCAATCGCGTTTGGTCTGGGCGCGCTGGCGGTCACGGTGGGATCCCGGGTGAGCCTCACGTTCCTGGGTCTCCTCGTCGCGGCGCTGGCCGAATTCGACGATCGCAGGAGAAGGGGCGAGGCCCGATTCCCCTGGCTGCCGGTTGCCGTCTGCGTGCTGGCGCCGGTGTGGTGGCTCATGGCGACGATCGCGGGACCGGTCGGGCTTCGGCTCGCTGACTTGGCGGCGGTGCCACTCAGCCCGCGAGCGGAGATTCTTGTGGCTCTACCGCTCGCGCTCGTCGTGTGGGCGTGCTTCGGACTGTGGCCGGCGCACCGACTGTTTCCGGGGGGATTGTTGACCGTGCTTGGGGCCGCTCTCTGGCTCCGAGTCGCGGCTCCGGCCTTCGCCGACGGCCTCGACCACTGGCGGCCGGTGCTGATGCCGCTGGCCACGCTTGGAGTACTGGCCGGAGCGGTCATGAATCGCGGGGCTTCGGCGCTCAACGCCATGGGATTTTTGGCGCTCGCGAGTGCCACGCCGGGGTCCGGCAGCTGGGCGCTGCTCCTGATCGGGGCCGGCCTCGCCGTAGGCCGATGGAGCGAACGTCCGAGCCCCGTCCACGGGCCACTTCAACGGCTGGGCTGGGCATCGAGCGCGCTGGTGTTACCGATGACTCTGACCGCGGGCTTCCGAACTCAAGTGACGTACACGCTTCTGGCATTCGTCGGCTTTGCCCTGGCGCTCTGGCGTGGGGTCTCCGAGGTCGACGGCGCCGCTGCAAGCAGCGATCCCAAGGGCGGGTTGGCGCCATTATGAGGCGCATCGGTCTTTTCTTCGTCGTGGCGGCGGCCTTGGTCGGAGTCATCCTCGTCTGGCGGGCGAGCCGCTTCTCCAGCCGCCAGGTGCAGCCCGGTCCGGCGGAGCCACTGGCAATCGACTCGGCGGAGGCCATCCGGAGACTGGCGCTTGCAATCCGGATTCCGACGATCTCGCGGGACGATTCGCTGCTTGCCGACTCCGTCCCGCTCGCGGACCTTCATCGCCTGCTGGAGCAATCCTTTCCCCGAATCCGTGCCGCCCTCTCACGCGAGGTAATCAACGGCGGAAGCCTGCTCTACCGTTGGCAGGGAACCGATACCAGCCTGCCCGCGCTGCTCCTTGCCTCTCACCTCGATGTCGTGCCGGCCGATTCGGCGGGCTGGTCGCATCTGCCGTTTTCCGGCGATGTGGCGGGCGGCTATGTCTGGGGACGCGGAGCGCTGGACGACAAAGTCGGCGTGCTCGGCGCGTTGGAAGCCGTCGAGGCGCTCCTCGGTCTGGGCTTCCGTCCGCACCGGACCGTGTACCTCGCGTTCGGAGGCGACGAGGAGGTCGGTGGGCGCGCCGGCGCCGTAGCGATCGCGGCAGAGCTGGCGCGGCGGGGCATCCGTCTCGAAGCCGTGGTCGACGAGGGCGGCCTCATCGTTCAGGGGATCGTTCCCGGAGTGTCCGCACCGGTGGCAACGGTGGGCGTCGCCGAGAAGGGCAACGTGTCGATCGGCCTCGAGGCGCATGTGAGTGGCGGCCACTCGTCCATGCCACCGGCGCGAACCGCCATCGGAGTCCTGAGCGCAGCGATCAGCCGACTGGAGCGCAACCAGTTTCCCGCCTCGCTACGCGCGAGTCGCGGGTTGTTCGAGGCGGTAGGGCCTGAGATGGCGTGGCCCTCTCGCGTGTTGTTCGCGAACCTCTGGCTGTTCGAGCCAATCGTCGTTCGCCGGCTGACCATGGTGCCGTCCACCGCGGCGGCCGTCCGCACGACCATCGCGCCCACGATCATGCGAGCGGGTACGAAAGAGAACGTGTTGCCGGGCGTTGCGAGGGCCGTGGTGAATCTGCGGATTCTGTCGGGCGAAACGGTTGCGGGTACGGTGGACCGCGTGCGGCGCGTCGTCGCCGATTCCGCCGTGTCGGTATCGGTGATCGGCACGGGCGATGAACCGTCGCCGGTGTCGTCGGCGGACGCGCCGCCGTTTCGCGCCTTAGCGGGAGCGATTCGGCAGATTCATCCCGATGCCGTGGTGGCGCCGTTTCTCGTGCTGGGCGCCACCGACTCCCGACACTACGCGTCGCTCACGGCGAACATCTACCGCTTTGTTCCCCTGCCGGTGGGGGGTGCGGACCTGACTCGGATTCACGGCACGGACGAGCGGGTCAGCGTAGCCGACTACGTGAATGCCGTTCGTGTCTACGCTCAGATCATTCGCGCGCTTGCCCCTTAAGGCAGGTTGACCGGGTTGCGCGGGAGGTCCATATTGCGCCGGCGAGAAACGGGACCTTATCAGTCGGCAACCGCCGTTCGCAGAGGAGCATTCCCATGGCTTTCACGCTGCCCCCGCTACCCTACGCCTACAACGCCCTGGAGCCGCACGTCGACGAGCAAACGATGCGGATCCATCACGATAAGCATCACGCCGCATACGTGAACAATCTGAACGCCGCACTCGAGGGGCACGCTGATCTGCAGGGCAAATCACTGGACGAGCTCCTGCGCGGAATCAGCTCGGTGCCGGAGGCCATTCGCACGGCCGTGCGGAACAACGGCGGCGGACACCACAACCACACGCTGTTCTGGGAGCTGATGCAGCCCGGCGGTGCCACCGAGCCCACGGGCGCGCTGGCGGACGCCATCACGAAGACCTTCGGCGGCCTGGCGCAGTTCAAGGAGCAATTCACCAAGGCCTGCATCGGCCGTTTCGGGAGCGGGTGGGGGTGGCTCACCCGGGACGCGGGCGGCAAGCTGGTCATCGAGAGCACCGCGAATCAGGACAGCCCGGTGATGGACGGCAAGACGCCGGTGCTCGGCTGCGACGTGTGGGAGCACGCTTACTACCTCAAGGACCAGAACCGGCGACCCGATTATCTCGCGGCGTGGTGGAACGTGGTCAACTGGACCGAAGTCGGCCGCCGCTTCGCGGCCCGGTGAGCCCGATGGCGACCCTACCCGCGGCCGGCTCACGA
>DATBQV010000136.1:0-2486 GCA_036560625.1 Gemmatimonadales bacterium | reverse complement strand
CCGTCGATCCGTGACCTGCTCGAAGAGGAGCTGCCGGCCGCGGAGGAACGCGCGCGCGAACGGCGCCCGGTGCCGCCGGTGCCGTGGGCGCAGGGGCGCCGCGATCCGAGTCCTCCACCCGAGGGTACGTAGCCACTTTTCATTACGACGGAGCAACGACTATGTGCCGGAACATCAAGCGCCTGCGTCAGGCCGACCGGGAGCCGACCGAGCCGGAGCTGCATGACGCAGCCCTCCAGTTCGTGCGGAAGATCAGCGGCTTCCGCGCTCCCTCCCGCGCCAACCAGGCCGCATTCGACGCCGCGGTGCAGGAGGTCGCGGCGGCGGGGCGCACGCTCTTCCAGGCGCTCGAATCGCCGCGGAAGACCGGGGCGGCGGTCTAGCCGGAGGACGCGACGTGTTCGTCGGCCACACCGCTCTCGCTCTCGCCGCGAAGGCCCGCGCTCCCCGCACGTCCCTCGGACTGCTTTGGGCCGCGGCGGTTACGCTCGATCTGCTCTGGCCTCCGTTCCTGCTGCTCGGCTTGGAGCGCGTGCGCATTGCGCCTGGCGACACCGCGTTCACTCCGCTCGCGTTCGATTCCTACCCCTGGTCGCACAGCCTGCTGATGGCCCTGGTCTGGGGGGCGATCCTCGCCCTCATCGTCGCGCGGCGCGGCGCTGAGCCGGGAGCGCCGCTGCTCATCGGCGCCCTCGTCGTGAGCCATTGGGTGCTGGACTTCGTGTCCCACCGCCCGGACATGCCCCTCTGGCCCGGGGCCGGGGCGCCTCGGGTCGGACTCGGCCTCTGGAACTCCGTCCCTGCCACGCTGGCGGTCGAGGGGTTGTTGTTTCTGGCCGGCATCACCATCTACGTGCGCGTGACTCGTCCACGCGATCGCATCGGCGTCTGGGCCTTCTGGAGCTTCCTCCTGGTGCAGACCGTGCTGTGGGCGTCGGGGCCGTGGTCGGCGCTGCCGCCGAGCGCGGCCGCCGTGGCCTGGGTATCGCTGGGCGCGTGGTTGTTCGTGCTCTGGGCGTGGTGGGCCGACCGTCATCGGGTTGCCACGGAGGGCACGTGACCCCAACTCCACATGCCCGCCTCTTTTTGCTCGGCCTCACGGCGGTCGTCGCGCTGCCGGGGTGCTCGACCGCGGTCAGCACCAGCCCGGATGGCTGTTTCGTCCTGGTCGCCTCGATCAGCCCGCCCACGACCTCCGTTACGGTCGGCCAGACGGTCCAGCTGACCGCGAGCTACAACCAGGTCTCCTCGAGCTGCGTCCCGAACATCCCTGCCTCCGCGCTGCGCTGGCAGGTGGACGACACGACGATCGCGACCGTCGATTCGACCGCCGGTCTGGTGACCGGACGCGCCCCCGGCCGCACCGGTGTGAGCGTGCACGCGCCTGACAGCACCCGGGTGCTCGGAACCGGCGAGGTGCGGGTGACCGGTCCCTGACGTAGCTTCCCTCCCGTGACGACACCCGATCTGGCAGGCCGCACGTTTCTCGTGACCGGAGCGAATTCGGGCATCGGCCGATCGATGGTCGAGGTGCTCGCTGCGCGGGGTGGGACGGTCGTGCTTGCCGCGCGGTCGGAGGAGCGCACACGGCCCGTGATCGAGGCGATCCAGCAGCAGCACCCGACGGCGAGCCTCCAGTTTCTGGAGATTGACGTGGCGGATCTCGCCTCGATCCGGCGCGCGGCGGCGGCGTTGCTCGCCGGCGGCGGCCGGCTCGACGTGCTGGTGAACAACGCCGGCGTGGCCGGAACGCGCGCGCTGAGTCCGGACGGCTTCGATCTCACCTACGCCACCAATCACATCGGGCCCTTCCTCCTGACCAACCTGCTGCTGCCGCTGCTCAAGGCGGCGGCGCAAGGCCGGATCGTGAACGTGTCGAGCGACGCGCACACCCGCGTGAAGCAGATGGACTGGTCCGGGCTCGAGCGCCGCACGACGCCGAAGCGGAGCGCGTTCCCCGAATACGCGGTCACGAAGCTGATGAACATCCTCCACGCCAAAGAGCTGGCCCGCCGGCTCGCAGGGACCGCCGTCACGACGTACGCGCTGCACCCGGGGGCCGTCGCCTCGAACATCTGGCGAAGGGTCCCCCAGCCGCTTCAGTGGCTCATGAAGTTGTTCATGCTCTCGAACGAGGAGGGAGCGAAGACGCCGCTCTACTGCGCCACGGCCCCGGAGCTCGCGCGCGTCACTGGGGCCTACTACTACACGTGCCGCGAGGCGACGCCGACTGACCTCGCGCGCGACCCCGCACTGGCCGAAGAGCTGTGGACCCGGACGGAGGCGGCGATCGCGACTGCACCCTCCGGATCGCCGGCGCCGTAGCGAGGGCGGTCGTCAGGACGGGCCGGGCGGCCGCTCCTCGGGGTGGGCCGCGAGCCAGCGCTGCGCGAACGGACAGGTGGCCATCACCAGGTAGCCCTGCTCCCGGGCGAACGCCAGCGCCGCGCGGACGAGGGCGTCACCCACGTGGAGGCCGCGGGCGC
>DATBQV010000135.1:0-9538 GCA_036560625.1 Gemmatimonadales bacterium | reverse complement strand
CACGCCGGCGTGCAGGTCGAACTCTAGCGTGCTGTACCCGCCACCCGCGGCGGAGAGCGCCTCCAGCGCGGCGTGCGCCAGCGGGGCGCGGCCCAGGTTGGTATGAAGGACGACGCCGGTGGCGTTGAGCACCGGGCGCAGCGAGCGGCCGGCCCGGAGCACGAGCCGCTCGCGCACATCTTCCGTCCAGTCGTCCGGCGCGCCAGCGCGCCGGCGGCGCGCGGCGTCCAGCGCGTCGCGCACGGCGGAGACCACCGCGCTCCGCGGTGCCGCATCGAGCAGCGCGGCGATCCCCGGCTCGCGGAGCAGGTGATCCACGGAGGGCAGCTCACGGCGGGGGTCGGTCACCGGCGTCGCCTTCCCTTGTGACGGAGCGAGTCGGCCGTGATGACCTTCCGGATCGAATCGGCGCGGGCCGAGTCCGCGGCGCTGGGTGGACCCGGTGCGGCCTTCGGTTCCGGAATGGCAAGCACGCCGCGGGGGTCGCCCGACGTCCCGCTCACGGTGCGAATGCCCGTGAGCTGAATCAGGAACTTGTCGCCGGGGTGCCACGGCTCACCGACCTTGAGCACCATGCGCTCGGTCAGTTGCGGGCGGTGCATCCCGCGGCCTGCGGCGGTGGTGTCGAGGCGGAGCGGACCGAGGCGCATCGCGGCGGTGTCACCCGGGGCGACGGGGCGCCGCCCCCGCGGGGTGTCGGCGTGCCGGAGTCGGGTGCTATCGGGCGGGTGAAAGGCGACCGTGTCCGCACGCCGTGGCGTGGTCGTGTCGCGGAACGCGAGCAGCACGACCGCCACGGCGACCGAGTCCGGGAGCTTCCGCACCGAGACGGCGGAGGTATCCAGCTTCTGGAACGGGTCGAGCGAGGTGGCGAACGAGAGCGAGGCGGTGACCGAATCGCTCGACGTGGCCTCGACCAGCCGGGGCGGCAGCGTGTCGTGCACGAAGGCGTACAGCTCCGGCACCTCGGTCGTCGCCGACTCCGGCCGGATGCGTACGCTGTCGAACGATTCGCGGAGGTCGCGGCGGAAGTTGTGATTGGCGTCTACCACGCCGAAGACCAGATACTCGCCGTGGGGCAGGGGGCCGAAGGCGAAGCGACCGGTCGAGTCGGTCAGCGCGCGATAGGGCAGGCTGTCGGGCTCGAGCACCGCCTCGACCAGCGCGAGGATGGCGGGGGTGCCCGCTTTCCAGTCGAACATCCGTCCCCGGATGGAGTCGTGCGGCACCGGGGCGCCGGTGGTGAAGGTGACGACCGCGTCGATGTTGGACTTGTTCTGCCGCACGTCGGCGACGCCCGGCAGCAGCTCGACCCGGTAGACCCGGTTGGGCTTCCACCCCTCCGCCGGTCGCACGGTGATGCGCCGGCGGTGCCAGCCGACGTCGGGGGTCTTATCCGTGGGCGACAGAATGATGAGCTTCTCCAGATCGCCGGTGCCGAGTCCCATGCTCGGGCTGCTGCCTTCGGAGACGACCTCGTTGAAGCGGAACTCGACGTTGCCCCGGAAATCCGACGGCATGGTCATCGAGTCGGGATATGTGGACGTGAGCGTGGGCGGCGTCTTGTCGGGCGGTCCGCCCGGGGGCGGCTGGATGTTGGCGCAGGCAATCACCAACACGAGTGACGCGCCCAGGGGGCGTGCTCGCGAAATGGAGGATGCCCCTGCAGCCCCCCCGCGCCCGTCACGCATTCCCGCAGCCCAGAAGCGCCCGCTTCCGCGCCAGCACTGCGTGCTGCTCCCGCCAGCTGGCGAGCTTCTCCCGCTCCCGGTCAACCACGGCGGCCGGCGCCTTGGCGGTGAACTGCCGGTTGCCGAGCTTCTTCTCTTGCCCGGTGACGAGCTGGAGCAGCCGCTCGATTTCGGTGCCGAGTCGGGCGCACTCGCGCTCGACGTCGATCGCGTCGCCGAGCGGGACGAATACGGCCGTGCCGTCGGTGAGCACGGCATGGCCGCCGACGCGCTCGGTGCTCTCGCCGAAGTGGAGGTCCGACACCTTGGCCAGGCGGGTGATGGTGCCCAGCTCGTCGGTGACAGTCGCCCGCGCATCGGGGCCCAGGTTGCCGAGCGTCACCCGCACGCTTTGCCCCGGCGCCACCCCGTACTCCGCCCGGATCTGCCGCACCGCGCTCACCAGCTCCTGCACCAGGCCGAACCGCTTCTCCGCGACGCCGTCCGCGGCGCGCCGGTCGCTGGCCGGCCAGGGACTGATGCTGATCGACGCCTCGGTGCGCCGCCCGGGGAATCGTTTCCACAAGGCCTCGGTGATGAACGGCATCACCGGGTGCAGCAGCCGGAGCCCCACGTCGAACGTCTGGGCCGCCACCGCGCGGGCCACGTCGCCGCCCGGCTGGTCGCCGTAGAGGCGCGGCTTGACCTGCTCGATGTACCAGTCCGCGAGGTCGCTCCAGACGAACCGGTACGCCGACGCGGCGGCCTCGTTCAGGCGGAATCGCTCCAACGCGTCCGTCACCTCGACCACCGTCGCCTCGCAGCGCGCCAGAATCCAGCGATCCGCGAGCGACAGCTCGTCGCGCCGCACGACGTTCCGGGCGGAGCCGGCGAGCGGGCGGGTGGGGCCATCGAGGTTGGACAGGATGAACCGCCCCGCATTCCACAGCTTGTTGGCGAAATTGCGCCCCGGCGCGAACGATGTGGCGATGTCGTTGGGATCGAGGATCGCGTCGGTGCCCACGGCGCTGCCGGCCACGATCGTGTAGCGGAGCGCGTCCGCACCGTACTGCTCGACCACGTCGAGCGGGTCGATGCCGTTGCCGAGCGACTTGGACATCTTGCGATGCTGGGTATCGCGCACCGTGCCGTGGAGGTATACGGTCTCGAACGGGATGTCGCCCATGAACTCGCAACCGGACATGACCATCCGCGCCACCCAGAAGAACAGGATCTCGGGCGCGGTGACGAGCGTGTTGCCGGGGTAGAAGCGGGCGAGGTCGGCGGTCTGGTCGGGCCAGCCCAGGCTGGAGAACGGCACGAGCCAGGACGAAAACCAGGTGTCGAGCACGTCCTCGTCCTGCCGCACGCGGCCGCCGCAATCGGGGCAGCGGGTTACGTCGGTGCGGCTGGCGACGATCCGGGCGCAATGCTCGCGCTCGCAGTACCACACCGGAATCCGGTGGCCCCACCAGAGCTGCCGGGAGATGCACCAGTCGCGGATGTTCTCCATCCACTGCGCATATTCCTCGCCCCGCCGTTCGGGGACGAAGCGGAGCCGGCCCTCTCGATACGCGGCGAGCGCGGGGCGGGCGAGCGGTGCCATCTTCACGAACCACTGCTCGGAGAGTCGAGGCTCGACCACCGTGTCGCAGCGGTAGCAGTGGCCGACGGCATGCCGGTGCGGCTCCACCTTCTCGAGCAGACCGGCGGCCTCGAACTCCGCCACCACGCGCTTCCGGGCCTCGTAGCGGTCCAGTCCCTGGAACCGCTCGGGCGCGGCGAGGCTCATGCGCGCCTCGGGCGTCATCACATCGATGCTCGGCAGGCCGTGGCGCTTGCCGATATCAAAGTCGGTCGGGTCGTGCGCCGG
This sequence comes from Gemmatimonadales bacterium, assembly GCA_036560625.1. GTDB lineage: Bacteria > Gemmatimonadota > Gemmatimonadetes > Gemmatimonadales > GWC2-71-9 > DASQPE01. The sequence continues at coordinate 5,995 of DATBQV010000135.1, read as the reverse complement.
CGTCACCTTCACCGCGCCGGTGCCGAACGCCGGGTCCACCGCGTCGTCGGCCACGATCGGGATGAGCCGGTCCACCACCGGCAGCCGCAGCTCCCGGCCGATCAGCGACTGGTAGCGCGTATCGTCGGGGTGCACCGCCACCGCGGTGTCGCCCAGCATCGTCTCGGGCCGGGTCGTGGCGATGGCGATGTGGCCGGAGCCGTCGGCGAGCGGGTAGCGGAAGTGCCAGAGCTTGCCGTCGGTCTCTTCTTTCTCCGCCTCTTCATTGGACAGGGCGGTGAGACACCGCGGACACCAGTTGATGATGTAGTGGCCGCGGTAGACCAGCTGTTTCTCGTAGAGCCGAACGAACACCTCGCGCACCGCGCGCGACAGATCGTCGTCGAGCGTGAAGTACGCGCGCGACCAGTCGGCGGAGCAGCCGATGGCCTTGAGCTGATCGAGGATTGTGGCGCCGGTTTCGCGCACGTGCGCCCACACCCGCTCCACGAACGCCTCCCGGCCGATGTCGAAGCGGGTGACCCCCTCCTCCTTGGCGAGGAGCCGCTCCACCACGTTCTGGGTGGCGATGCCGGCGTGATCGGTGCCGGGGAGCCAGAGCACCGCTTTCCCGCGCATGCGCTCGAACCGGACCAGCACGTCCTGGTGGGTGTCGTTCATCCCGTGGCCCATGTGCAGCACGGCCGTCACATTGGGCGGGGGCATCATGATGACGTAGGGGGTGCCACGGGCGGCGGGCGCGAACAGGTCCCGCTCCATCCACCATCGATAGAGGTCGGACTCGATCGCCGCCGGATTGTACTGCGGGGCCAGCGGCTCGCTCATGCGCTCTGGTCGGCGACGTTCCTGGGGTCGAGATCGTCCTCGCCGCGGACGAGGATGCTGTTGATCACCCGGTCGATGCCGGCGACGGCGCGGGCGGCGCTGCCCGCGCGGGTGCGGAGGGCGCGGGAGGAGACCCACCCGTGCAGCTCGACCACGCCGACGGCCACGGCCGACGCCTGAAGGTTCAGGTCGCGAAGGGAAGGATCGGCGATCAGGGCGGCCGCGGCGGCCCGGGCGCAGGCCGCGGCGGTGAGCGACGGTCGCTGCCGGCGGGTGACGAGCCGCTTGACCCGCGGACGGCTCACGCCCCCGACCCATTCGCTCACCCCGAAGCCGGCGACCAGGCCGGTCAGCACCCCCAGCCCGGCCCACCCCGCGATCTCGAACCCGTTCAGCCGCTTGCCCTGGCTCACGCGATAACCTCGTTCAAAATCCAGACATGAAGGATTAAGTTAACACGCTCTCACACTCCGGCACACCATCCAGCAGGCACAGGCGGAACGCGACCGATGACCGATGAACGGGAAGTGGTGACGCTGCGCACACTGAGCCGGTGGCTCGTGGTCGCGGCGCTCGTTCTGGTCGGGGTCGGCCTGTACTTCGTTCTCGGCCGGGACGCGACGCCGGTGGTGCCGTCGGTGATGGTGGAGACCAGCCAGTGAGCCAGATCCGCCTGACCCTGCCCGACGGCTCGGTGCGTGAGTTGCCGTCGGGGACCACCGGGCGCGAGCTGGCGGAGAGCATCGGCCCGGGCCTCGCCAAAGCCGCGCTCGCCATCCGGATCGACGGCCAGATCCGCGATCTCTCGCGCCCCATCGACGCCGACGCCAGGGTCTCGATCCTCACCGACCGCGACCCCGACGCGCTCGAGGTTCTCCGTCACTCCTCGGCCCACATCCTGGCCACCGCGGTCCGGGAGATCTTCCCCGGCGCCGGCATCGGCTTCGGTCCGCCGATCGAAGACGGTTTCTACTACGACTTCGACGTTGCGCGGCCGTTCACGCCGGAAGACCTGGAGCAGATCGAGAAGCAGATGGGCGAGGTGGCCAAGCGCGACTTCCCCTTCCTGCGAGAGGTCGTAGACCGCGCGGAGGCGAATCGGCGCTTTGCCGACGACCCGCTCAAGCTGGAGCGGATCTCCGAGCTGGGGCCCGACGAGACGATCACGGTCTACACCGACGGGCCGTTCCAGGATCTCTGCCGCGGACCGCACGTGCCCAGCACCGGCCGCCTCAAGCATTTCAAGCTGCTGCACGCCGCCGGCGCGTACTGGCGAGGCGACGAGAAGCGGCAGATGCTCCAGCGCATCTACGGCACCGCGTGGTTCAAGAAGGAAGATCTCGACGCCTACCTCCACCGGCTGGAGGAAGCACGCAAGCGCGACCATCGGGTGCTCGGGAAGCAGCTCGATCTGTTCTCCATTTCCGAGATCGTGGGGCCGGGCCTCGTGCTCTGGCACCCCAAGGGGGCCATGATCAAGTGGCTGCTCTCCCGCGCGGTGGAGGACGACAACGTGGCGAGCGGCTACGAGCTGGTCTACACGCCGAACGTGAGCCGCGAGGAGCTGTTCTACATCTCGGGACACCTGCCGCTCTACGGCGCCAACCAGTACCCGGCCATGGCCGCCGGCGCGGGCGAGAGCGAGGACACGCGTTATCGGGTGAAGCCGATGAACTGCCCGATGCACTGCCTCATCTACCGGAGCCAGCAGCGCAGCTATCGCGACCTGCCGATCCGGCTCTCGGAAGTGGCGAACGTGTACCGGAACGAGAAGTCGGGCACGTTGCACGGCCTGCTCCGCGTGCGCGGTCTCTCGATGGACGACGCCCACATCTTCTGCACGATGGAGCAGGTGGAGGACGAGATCTTCCTTTGCCTCGACCAGGTCGACCGGCTGGTCCGCAAGACGTTCGGCTTCGAGCTGGATTTCGAGATCTCGACTCGGCCGCCCGAACGGCTCGGCAGCGACGAAGTGTGGGATCGCGCCGAGGCGACGCTGGTGCGTGCGCTGGAGCGGAAGGGGATCGCCTACCGCATCGACGCCGGCGGCGGCGCGTTCTACGGCGCCAAGATCGACATCAAGTTCAAGGACGCCATCGGACGGCTGTGGCAGGGGCCGACGATTCAGCTCGACTACAATCTCCCCGACCGGTTCCAACTGGAGTACACCGGCCCCGACAACAAGCCGCATCGGCCGGTCATGGTCCACCGCGCCATTTACGGGACGCTGGAGCGCTTCACCGGCAACCTGATCGAGCACTTCGCCGGCGCGTTCCCCGTGTGGCTCGCGCCGGAGCAGGTGCGGGTGATCCCGATCTCCGACGCCCAGGCCGAGGCGGCGCGGGCCGTGGCCGGGCGTCTGAAGGCCGCGGGCCTCCGCGTGCACGTGGATGACCGGACCGAGACGCTCAACTACCGGATCCGCGAGGGCGAGATCCTCAAGATTCCCTACATGGCCGTGATCGGTCAGCGCGAAGCCGAGAGCGATGCGCTGGCGCTCCGCGTACGCGGCGCGGGGAAGAAACAGGACGTGATGCCCGTCGACGCCTTCGTTGCGCAGGTCACCGCGCAGGTGCAGTCGAGGGCGCTGGCGCCGTAGCCATGGCCGAGCTCGAAGCCCCGGTCCGGCTGGCGGTGGTGGGGCTGGGACGCGTGTTCGAGCGATTCCACCTGCCGGCGCTGCTCGACTGCACCGAGGCTCGGCTGGTCGCGGCCTGGGATCAGAGCCCGGAGCGCTGCACCTGGGCCCGCGAGCACCTTCCCGGCGTCCCCGTCACGTACGACTTCGCCGATCTTCTCAGTTATCAGGCCGAGGCGTTGCTCGTGCTCACGCCTCCCGAGACCCATGCGCCGCTCACGTGCGCCGCGCTCGGGGCCGGCCTCCACGTTCTCGTGGAGAAGCCGATGGCGCTCGGGCGGGCGGAGGCCACGCAGATGGCCGACGCCGCGCGGACGGCGCGCCGCCGGCTTCAGATCGGTTTCACCCGGCGTTTCCGTGAGCCCTATCGCCGGGTGAAGGCCCGGCTCCCGTCGCTGGACTCCCGCGCGACCGTCGCGTTCGAGCTGTCGTTCCCGCCCGGTGGCTGGGGCGCCGGCAAGGACCCGACCGGTGGCGGCGTGCTGGATGACGTCCTGCCGCACCAGACGGACCTGCTGCGCTTCCTCCTCGGCACGTCACCGGGACGGGCGCGGGTGACGTCCCAGACCGACCAGCGCATCGAGTGTGAGCTGGAGTTTCCCGGCGGCGTGATCGCCCGCTGCGCTGCGGGCCACGGGGCGTACCGCGAGTGGCTCGCTGTGAGCCTCGCGGGCACGTCTTATGTCGCGAGCGGGAGTCTGTTCCGCGAAGGGAGTAACGCCGCGTCCGGATGGGGCGAGCGGCTCGCGCTTGTCTCGGACAAGGCGTCGCTTGCGGTTGCGCGGGTGCTCGGCACGCCCAACGTCACCGACCGGAGCTTCGCGCGGCAGCTCCGCGACTTCGTGGCGGCCGTGCGCGGGCGCGCGGCCGCCGGGGCGGGCCCGGCGGACGGCCTCGCCGCCATCGCGGTGGGAGACGCGTGCCGGCGCAGTCTCACGACTCGCGACTGGGCGGCGGTGACCTAGCCTCGGGCGAGCGGCTCGATGACCTTGCCCGCCAGCGGTACGGCGGTGTGGGCGCCCAGTCGTGCCAGCACCGTCGGCGCGATATCGAGGATGTCGGCGCCGTCCTGAAGCCGAGCGCCGGCGGCGATACCCGGTCCGCGCGCCATGACGAACCCGACCGCCCGGTGGTTGCCGCTCCGCCCGTTCGGCACTCGGCCCGGGGTGGCGCGTTCGATGCGGCCGAGCGACGGCGACTCGATCGCCGCGTGCGTGGCGGCGGACGTGTCGGCCCAGCGCACAATCAGATCGGGCAGCCGGTCCGTCCGCTCGCCCGGCGGAAAGACGGCGCTCGCCCGCGCGGTCTCGACCACCAGCGGCTCCCCGGTGCTCGCGTCGCGGAACGAGCGAAGCCCCCGGTCGATCTCCGCCAGGAGCGATTCGAGCTCGGCAGGCGGCACGATGCCCTGCGGCTCGCGGCCGGCCAGATTGATCCGGATATAGCCGCTCAGATCCGCCCGCAGCGTGAACGCCCGGGTGCGCGACCAGTCGGTCCCGCCCGTGGCCCAGCGGGTCATGATCCGGTCCTTGAGCGCCGAGGGCACGGCATGGGTGAGGCGTCGTCGGAGCGGGACGGGGATCGCCTCACCCACGCGGCGAAGCAGGCCCGGCTTCGGGCGCTCGGCGGCAGGCCCGTGGAGCACGCGCGCGAGCATTTCGTCGAGCAGGTCGACGCGCGCGGTGTTGACCATCATTCCGTGCAGCGCGAACACGAAAACCGATGCGCCCGGTGCCGCGGCGATCAGCTCGCCGACCGCGCGATCCGCCTCCCGATATAAGGCGTGCAGCGCATCGTCGTACCATGCCTCGAGCGCGGGGGGCACCGTGCCATCGACGCTCGAGCGGTCCCAGAAGCGGTGGCCGCCGCGGTGCAGCGCGCCGAACACGACAATGCCGAGGCGCCACGGCCGCTCGAGCAGCCAGCGGGCGACCTCGCACGAGTGGCGAGTCAGCTCGAGCAGCTGCTCATGCAGCTCGCGGAGACTCGCGAGCGACGCCCGCCCGTACTCGTCGGTCTTGATCGGTGAGTCGCCCCAGCGCGTGCGGATCTGCGCCAGCAGGTCGGCCGGGTAGGTTTCCGGCGGCACGAGCTTGTCGTGGCTGCCCCAGCCGGTGGACTCCACTCCCTGGAACGGCTCGGTGCCGGGCGTCATCGGGACGTCGTGCGCGACGACCGTGACGTCGCCGCTCAGCCGGCGCCAGAACGGGCGCACCGGCAGCCACTCCGTCGAAGGCGCGGAGAACGCCATCTGCTCGTGGCGCCACTGGAAATCGTGGTAGATGCCGTGGCCCGACGGCGGGAGCCCGGTATAGAACGTCGGCCAGGGTGAGCCGGTGAGCCAGCAGGCCGAGGTACTGAGTGGCACCATCGTGCTCTGGGCCTTGAGCATCGCGAGCGTCGGCAGGCTGCCATCGGCAGTCCACCGCTCGACCAGCTCAAGATCCGCGGCATCGAGGCCGATTAGGAGGAGACGTTCATGGGGGTTCGGCATGGCGATGGAATAAGCGAGGCCCGGTCGCAGGGTCAAGC
>DATBQV010000134.1:0-10273 GCA_036560625.1 Gemmatimonadales bacterium | reverse complement strand
GTCCGCATCACTTCGAGCGGGCATCTGGCTGGCCACCTTCTCGTGGGCTCCTCACAGGCCGGCGCGTATCAGGACGAGGATCTCGTCTCGCTGGTTCGCCTCGGGGCAATTCTGGGTCCCAAGATCGACAGCTACGTCCTGTCCTCCCAGCTCCAGGTCCTGCGGAAGCAGCTCGTGACGCTGCGCAACGCGCCGGCGCACCAGGCCCGCGTCGCCGACATGCTGTCGACCACGGCCCAGTTCGCCGAGGCGAGCCGGCGCCTCGCGGAGGAAACCCGCGCCATGCTGCCGTGCGACCGGCTCACGTTGGCCGTGCGGCTGTCGGAGGGTGACCGGGTGGTGCTGGTGGAACCGGGGGAGGCGAAGCATTGGTCCGATCTCCCGCTGGTCCCCATCGCCGGCACGCCGCTCGGCCGTGTGCTGCGCGGAGAAGTGGCCGAGCTGGTGACGGAGAGCCCGAAGGCGACGGAATTGATCGTGCCGCTCCGCGTCTCCGGACGGACGGTGGGCGCGCTGGTGCTCGAGGCCCGGGGGTTTGGCGCGCTCGGTCCCGGCGATGTCGCTCCGGTTCAGCAGTTGGCGGATCTGGTCGCTCCCTACGTCGAGCTGGTCCGCCGCGCGGCGATGCTGCCCGCACCCGTGATGCCGGGGTGGAAGCGAGTGAGCTGACTATTCCGGCCCGCTTCGAATCGGGCCACGACGGAGGGGTCCCTCGGTCGGCAGAATGAACCAGAACGTGCTTCCCTTTCCCACCACCGATTCCACCCCGATGACGCCCCCATGCAGCTCGACGAAGCGCCGAGAAAGCGCCAGCCCGAGTCCGGTCCCCTGCTGTTGCCGGCTGGCGGAGCTGTCCAGCTGACTGAACTCCTGGAACAGCGAGCCCAGATCGTCCTGGCGAATCCCGATACCCGTATCGGAGACCGCTACCCAGACGGCGTCACGCGCAAGCAGGCGTGCCTCCTCGCCGGCCCGGTCGGCCGGGGTGGGAAGCGGCGCCTGCGTCCGGACCGCCGACAGCGTGATCCGGCCCTCCTCCGGTGTGAACTTGGAAGCGTTCGACAGGAGATTGAACAAGACCTGTCGCACCCGCGTGCCGTCCGCGACAATCTGAAGCGGACCCTCATCGAGATGGATCTCGCACTGCTGCCGCCGCGCTGAGCGCAAGCTCGCGGTATCGGCCACGGCCCCGGTCATCGCTTCCCGCAGGTCGGTGGCCGCGAGGGCGAGCGCCATCCGCCCCGCCTCGATCTTCGACAGATCGAGCACGTCGTTGATGAGTCGGAGCAGGTGACGCCCGTTGCGGAGCACGGCTTCGAGGAACTCCCGCTGCACCTCCGGGACCTCTCCCACACCGCCGCTCAGGATCAGATCCGAGAACCCGATGATCGAATTGAGCGGCGTTCTAAGCTCGTGCGACATGTTGGCGAGAAATTCTCCCTTGAGCCGCGCCGCGCGCAGCAGCTCCGCGTTCTTTTCGATCAGCTCGCGCTCGCTGCGGCGGATCTCTGCGAACGTGCGGGCGCGGTCAAGGGCCACGACCGCCTGGTCGCCGAGGGTGCGCAGGAGCTGGAGGTCGTGGGCGTTGAACGCCTCGCTGTCGCGGCGGTTGAGGACGGCGATGGTCCCGATCGCGAGGCCACCCGACCGGAGCGGCACCATGGCCGCGGCGCGGACCGGCCCGACGATGCCCGGTACGCGGGTCGAGCGCGGGTCGCCGTACAGGTCCTCGGTGACCACGGCCTCGTCGTGATGGACCACCCACCCGCTCAACGACGCGTCGCCCGGGAGCAGCTGCCCCTGCCCGGCCTCCATCATCCCCGCGGTGGCCATGACCTTGAGGAAACGCCCCTCTTCAACCAGCAGCGTGATCATGGAGCCTTCGACTTGAAGCAGCTCGTGCGCGGCATCGGCGAGAGCCTGAAAGATCCGCGGGAGGTCCACGTCCTTGAGCATCACGGACGTGACGGCGCCGAGGCGCTCGAGTTCCCGGTTCCGCGCGGCGGCGGTCTCGAGCGCGCCGCGGAGCGACTCCCGCTGCCGGCGGGACAGCAGCTCGCCTCGGCGCAGCGCGGTGTACGTGAGCAGCGTGGTGATGACCGGGAGGACGATGCCGAGCCAGTGACCGCGGTAGGCGAAGTAGATGCCCAGCCAGCCGAGTCCAACGGCCGCGGCGGTGACGTAGCGGGGGACGTAGAGCCGTCGCCAGGACCGCTCGTCCCGCGTCATGGGTTGGTCGGGCGGATGTCCAGCTCGCTCACCAGCGCCCGGTCGGGGAGCTCGAGCGCGTGCAGAATGGGGGCCGCCACGTCCTCGGGCCGCAGAATCTTGGCCGGATCCACTTTGAGCAGCGGCTGGTCGCGCAGCATCGCGGTTCCGACCGAGCCGGGGCAGATCGCGACGACGCGGACGTTGTCGCGCCGGACCTCGAGCATGAGGGACCGGCTGAAGCCGAGAACGGCATGCTTCGAGGCGGTGTAGGCCGTGCCGCCGACGAATCCGTTCCGGCCGGCGAGGCTCGCGACGTTGATGATGGTACCCTGCCGCCGCCGGCGCATTTCGGGCAGCACCTCGCGCGTGACGAGAAACAGGCTCCGCAGATTCGTGGCCATGGTACGATCCCAGTCGGCCAGCGCGAGCTCTTCGAACGGCTTCGCGATCAGCACGCCGGCGTTGTTCACCAGCGCATCGACCGAGCCGAGGGCGTCGACCACGTGTCGGACGACGGCGGACGCGTCGTGCTCGTCTCCGACATCACCCGCACGCCCGGCGGCGCGGATACCAGCGTGGGCCAGATCGGCGAGGAGCGCGTCCACGCGTGACGCGGTGCGGGCGCACACCCCCACCTGCCAGCCTGCGCGGCCGAGCGCGAGTGCGGTGGCTCGACCGATGCCTTCGGTGGCGCCGGTGACGAGGGCGGTGCGGGTGGGGACCATACGCAAAGATAGGCGTGAAGGCTAGCGCCGCAGCATGGCGAGCTCGCGCTGGAGATGATCCAGGCGCTCCATCAGCGTGCGATGGCGCTGCTCGGCCTCGTCGGGGTGGCGCCCACGGAAGTAGATGGTTCCGTTGGGGTACAACATCGCGCTGTCGATCTCGCCCAGGGTATCGAATCCTCGCTCGTGCGCCTTGGCTACCAGCTCCCCGGCATTGACGTGGAGTCGGCGCATCTCGCCTTCCTCGAGGTGGCCCCCCGCGATGAGGCTGATGTCCCGGTCGTGGTCGGAGAGCAGGCTCTGCGAAGGGCCCCGATAGTAGTGGCGGACCAGCAGCGCGTTGCAGGTCAGGAGGGAGATCGCGCCGATGATGCCGCCCACCAGCGACGTATCGTTCCCGATGATGGCGTTCTGCACCGTGTTGGAAAGCGTGAGCAGCACGACGAAGTCGAACGGGTTGAGCTGCGCCAGCATGCGCTTCCCGAAGTTGCGGAGGAGAAACACCAGGAAGAGGTACACGACCGCGGGCCGGAGCAGCTTCTCCACCCAGTGGAGCCAATCATTGGTCATCTCCGGCGTTCCCAGCGTGATCAGATCGCGCCACACACTGAGCAGGTGACTCTCCATCGGGCAGCCCCTTCCGCGATTAGCTTGCGTTCGATGTCCCTTCCACTCGCTCACTCGATTGTACGCCCCAACCCTGGCGGCCGAAAGCCGGACGAACCCCAACCGGGCTGGCGGGAGCGGCTCAAGGCCCTCAGGCATCTCCCGACCCTCCTCCGCCTGGTCTGGACCACCGAGCCGAAGTATGTCGTGGGGATCCTGCTGCTCCGGGTGGTGCGGGCGGTTGTTCCCGTGGCCGTGCTCTGGGTGGGGAAGCTCATCGTGGACGAAGTCGTGGGCGCGATCGGCCATCCGTCCGCCGAGGCGCCGTGGGCCCGGCTGGGCACCCTCCTCGCGATCGAGTTCGCCATCGCGGTCGGAGGGGAGGGACTCTCCCGATTGTCGGCTCTCTTCGAGAGTCTGCTGGGCGATCTCTTCGCCAACCGCACCAGCGTAGATCTGATGCGCCACGCGGCGTCGCTCGACCTCGAGCAGTTCGAGGACCCCGACCTCTACGACAAGCTGGAGCGCGCGCGCCGGCAGACCGTGAACCGGATCGGCTTGTTCACGCTGCTGCTCTCTACGCTGCAGGACCTCATTACGCTGGCCACCCTCTCGGCCGCGCTCGTCGCGTACGTGCCCTGGCTGCTGGTGCTGCTGGTCGTCGCCGTGCTGCCGTCGCTCCTGGGCGAGACGCACTTCGCGTCGTTGGGCTACTCGTTGCTTTTCTCCTGGACGCCGGAGCGTCGCCTGCTCGATTACCTCCGGTATATCGGGGCGAGCGACGTCTCGGCTAAGGAAGTGAAGCTGTTCGGTCTCTCGGACTTCCTGGTGGGGCGCTACGAACGGCTGAGCCAGGAGTTCTACGAGGCCAACAAGGCGCTCGCGCTCCGGCGCGGGCTCGTGTCCAGCCTGCTGGCGGCGGTGGGCACCCTGGGCTACTACGGCGCGTACGTCGTGATCATCTACTTGACCGTGATCCAGCATCGCGGTCCGGCGGGCGTGTTCACCATCGGCGTGCTCACCTTTCTCACGGGCTCCTTCCGCCAAAGCCGGGACCTGATCCAGCGCGTCCTGCTTTCGCTCACCCAGGTGTTCGAGCAGAGCCTCTATCTCGACGACCTCTTCAGCTTCCTGGCGCTGGAGCCGCACATCCGCACGTCCGCGGGCAGCCTCCCGGTGCCGGTGCCCATCCGGCGCGGCTTTGTCTTCGAGGACGTTGGGTTCCGCTATCCGGGATCGGAGCGCTGGGCGGTGCGTCACCTGGACTTCGCCTTGGCGCCGGGGGAGCGCATCGCGCTCGTCGGCGAGAACGGCGCGGGCAAGACCACGCTGGCCAAGCTGCTGGTCCGGCTGTACGACCCGAGCGAAGGACGGATTCTGCTGGACGGCGTGGATCTCCGGGAGTACGACGTCGAGAGCCTGCGCCGCAACGTGGGCGTGATCTTCCAGGACTTCGTGCGCTACGATTTCGTGCTCCGGGAGAACATCGCCGTGGGCAACATCGAGCGGCGCGAGGAGGAGCCGCGGATTCTCGGCGCGGCGGAGCGGAGCCTGGCCGACTCGGTGGCCCGTCGCCTGACGGGCAGCTACGGGCAAATGCTCGGCCGGCGGTTCGAGGGCGGCGTGGAGCTGTCCGGCGGTGAGTGGCAGAAGGTCGCGCTCGCGCGGGCCTACATGCGCGACGCCCAGCTCCTCATCCTCGACGAGCCGACCGCCGCCCTCGATGCCCGGGCCGAGTATGAGGTATTCCTCCGATTCTCGGAGCTTACGGCGGGGAAGATGGCCGTGCTCATCTCGCACCGGTTCTCGACTGTGCGGATGGCCGATCGCATCCTGGTGCTGCGGGGTGGAGAAATGGAGGAGCAGGGGACGCACGCGGAGCTGGTGGCGCGTGGCGGCCTCTACGCGGAGCTCTTCCAGCTGCAGGCAGCGGGGTACCGGTAACCCATTTGACAACCCCTTTTTCCGGCGCCAAGTTGGGCTTCTCTACAGCTTTGGGAGGTGGCGGCCATGAAGGCATATGGCTCGAACGCCATCCGGAACGTGGCCTTCGTAGGACATGGCGGGAGCGGCAAGACGTCGCTCGTGGATGCACTAGCCTGGGTCTCAGGCGCCAGCCGGCGACACGGCTCGACGAAGGACGGCACGGCCCTCACCGATTACTCCCCCGACGAAATCGAACGCAAGCACTCGATCGGCCTCGCCCTCGCGTACGCCGAGTGGCTCGATACCAAGCTCAACCTGATCGACACCCCGGGCTACCTCGATTACTTCGGCGAGGTGGTCACCGGACTCCATGCCGCCGATGCGGCGGTCGTGGTGTTGAGCGGCACCGCGGGCGTCGAGGTGGGCACGGAGAAGGCCTATGAGACGTGCGACCAGCTCCATTTGCCACGGATCCTCTTCGTCTCGGCGATGGACAAGGAGCACGCGGACTTCGAGCGCGTGTTCCAGGATATCAAGGCGCACCTGACGCCCAAGGTCGTCCCGGTAGAGATCCCCATCGGCGACGGCCACGATTTCCACGGCATCATCAACCTGTTCTCCGGCCATTGCCACTTCTACAAGCGCGGGACGAAAGCGGGGGAGTACGACATCGTCCCCATCCCGCCGGAGTACCAGGACCGCTTCCGCGAATACACCGAGCATCTCACCGAGACCGTCGCCGCCACCGACGACACCCTGATCGAGCGGTATCTCGGCGGCGAGGAGATCCCGCGGGAGGAAGTGATCCGGGCGATGAAGCGGGGTATGGCCGAGGGCGCGATCGTACCGCTGTTCTGCGGCAGCTCCGACCTGACCTACGGCATGCGGGCACTGCTCAAGAAGATGGTGGAGCTGTTTCCGTCGCCCGCCGAGGTGACCGCGCCGGCCGATGCGCCGCTGGTCGGCCGCATATTCAAGACCGTCTCCGAGCCTCACGTTGGCGACGTGACCTTCTTCCGCCTCTATCGGGGCGAGGTCAAGAACGGCGACGAGGTCTGGAACGCGGAGCACGAGACCCCCGAGAAACTGCACCACCTCTCGATCCAGCAGGGCAAGGAGCGGGTGGAAGTCGAGCGTCTCGCAGCCGGCGACATCGGGTCCGTGGCCAAACTCAAGGACACGCACACGGGCGACACCTTCTGTCTCCGCGAGCGTCCCGTCCGGCTTCCTCCGATTCCGTTCCCCGAGTCGGTGGCCACGTCGGCGGTGATCGTGAAGCAACGGGGTGAAGAGGACAAGCTCGCGGCCGGGCTCCACAAGCTGCACGAGGAGGATCCCACCTTCCACTTCGAGTACAGCTCGGAGCTGGGCCAAACGCTCATCCACGGCATGGGCGAGCGTCATTTCGAGACCATCCTCGGACGGCTGCTTCGCAAGTTCGGGGTCCACGCGGATCTGATCCGGCCGCGGGTCGCCTACCGCGAGACCATCAAGGGCAAGGCGGAAGGCCAGGGCAAGCACAAGAAGCAGACCGGCGGCCGCGGCCAGTATGGCGACTGCTGGATCCGGCTGGCCCCGCTCCCTCGAGGTGGGGGCTACGAATTCGAGGACGGCATCGTCGGCGGCGTGATCCCGAACAAGTACATCCCCGCGGTGGATCGGGGGATTCAGGAAGCGGCGGCGCGGGGGATCGTCGCGGGCTACCCGTGTGTGGACTTCAAGGCCGAGTGCTACGACGGCTCATACCACGACGTCGACTCCAACGAAATGTCGTTCAAGATGTCCGGCATTCTTGCCTTCCGTAACGTGGCTCCGAAATGCAGGCCGATCCTGCTCGAGCCGCTGCTGGACGTCGAGGTCTGGGCGCCGGAAGACGTGCTCGGCGACGTGATGGGCGACCTGTCCGCGCGGCGGGGCCAGATTCTCGGGACGGAGCAGGATGGGCGACTTACAAAGGTCCGCGCCATCGTTCCCGAGGCGGAGATGTACAAGTACTCCACGACGCTCCACTCGATTACCCATGGCCGCGGGACGCATCGCCAACGGTTCCGGGGCTACGCCGAGGCGCCACCCGACGTCGCGGCCAAGGTGGCGGCGGAAAACGAGAAGGACCGGGAGCACGCGGCGGCGAGCTGACGCCGGCGTGTGCCGGTGGCCGTGACGTACCGGCTCCTCGCCGACGGTCTCGTTCTCGTCCACTTCGGGTTCGTGCTGTTCGTGGTGCTGGGCGGCCTTCTTGCGCTGCGCTGGCCGCCGGTCGGGTGGGTCCATCTGCCTGCGGCGGCGTGGGGCGTCTGGATCGAGTTGAGCGGCGGCATCTGTCCGCTCACGCCGCTCGAGCAGGCCCTCCGCCGGCGGGCCGGTGGCCCGGTCTACACCGGGGACTTCGTCGGGCAGTACATCCTGCCGGTTCTCTATCCTCACGGTCTGACCCGAGGGATCCAGCTCATGCTCGCCGCGGTGGTGGTGGGCGTGAATGTGGCCGTTTACTGGTGGGTCTGGCGGCGTCAGCCGAGCTCCTCCCACTCACGCTCGAACCGCACGATGAGGGGATCGGCCCCCAGCGATCGATAGCTCGCCAGCACCTGGTTGCGGTGCTCCTCGGCGGCAGGGCTGCCACTCGCCCGGAGCGCGAGGGCAAGCACGGCGGCGCTGTCGGCCTGAAGGACAGCGGCGCCATGCTGAGCCGCGATCGTGCCGGCCGCCTCTGCTTCGCGGATCGCTCCGGCGAAATCGCGGCGCTTGAGCGCGGCTCGGGCACCGATGCGTCGCGCCTCTGCGATGCCGAGCGCGTCGTCCGCCGATTGCGCCAGGCGGATCGCATGTGCCACCTCCCGCTCCGCCAAGCCGATCTCCCCGGCATCCACGTGGACCTCGGCCCGTCCGGTCACAGTGAGCGCCAGCAGCGCGCTCTCCCCCACCAGCTCGGCGTGCCGCACCGCCTCGGCGGACGCGCCTTCGGCCTCGGCCAGCTCGGCCATGCCCCGGAACGCGAGCCCCAGGTTGTGGTAGGTCTCGGCCGCGCCGCGCCGGTCGCCCAGCCGCTGGTAGGCCAGCAGGGCGCCGCGGAAGAGGCTGAGCGCGTCGTTGGCCCGCCCGCGAATGTGACTCAGCGACGCGAGGTTGTTGCTGGCGCGGGCCACGAGCAGGGAGTCTCCCAGCTCCCGGGCGAGCGACAACGCCCCGCGGAACGCCTCCTCGGCGTCGCCCAGGCGGCCCTGCTCGAAGCCGATCACGCCGAGCAGATTGAGCGCGCGCATCCGACCGTCGCGGTCGCCCCGGCTGCGGAAGCCGGCGAGCGCAGCCTCGGCCAGCGAGCGGGCCGTGTCGAGATCACCGACGCGGGTCGCGGCCGTGGCGGCGAGGAGCAGCAGCTCGGGCCGCCGACGGACCGACGGCCCATCGAGCTCCCGGAACGTCCGAAGCGCATCCGCAAAGCGGCCCGCGGCGACGAGGTCGCGGAGCGCCTGGGCTGCGTCACCGGCGGGAGGCGTGGGCGTCACTGAAGCGTCTCTCCCTCAATACGCCAGCGCGTAGCGGCTGAACCCGAGGAGGTTGCCTTCAACCTCCTTCTGGTCCTTGAGGACAGCCGACCCGATCTGCACAAACGGCGCGCCGGCGGTTTCCTGGCGCCAGATCGCGATCTGCGCCTCGATCTCCGAATCCACACCTTCGGCTTGCGCGTACTCGATGCGGAATTCGGCCGGATCCACCGGGTTGAATCGCAGCCCCGTCGGCTCGAGCCGGACGAGTACCTGGGTCGGGTCGTCCACCGCCATCGTGATCTGGATGCACTCGCTCGCCCCGAACGGGGTGCCGTCGGGCTTCAGGAGCAGCGTGTTGTTGTCGAGCTTGAGGCGGGCGAACTCCTCGCCCTGGCCGCCCTTGCCGTCGCTGAAGAAGAGGCGCCCTTCCGCGCCGCTCCCGTTGCACGCGTTGAATGTCGTGCTCGCAGCGAAGAGCGGCGGTGCGGTGGGCGCGAGGCGCAGGATGTTGAGCTGTGCCGGCGGCCGCGACTGTACCGGCCCCGTAGAGTCGGTGCAGGCCAGCGCGGCCAGCAGCAAGGCGGTCTGGATCGGTCCGCTCGTCCTACGCATCATGAATCTCCCGTGCATGGGTCAAGGATCGTCGTCGGTCAACCCGTCCAGCAGCCGCTGAAGACGGGGTCGCGAGATGCCGAGTCGGCGCGCAGCCTCGCTCTTGTTGCCGCCGGTGAGTCGCAGCATGCGGGCGGCCGCGGCCCGGGTGAGCGTCGCCAGGTCGACTGGAAACGGCAGGCCGTCGCTGGCGGTCGCACGCTCCGCCGCCGGCTGGAGCTCTTCGAGCAGGAGCGAGCCGGGCGGCGACAACACCAGCGCGCGCTCGATGGCGTTACGGAGCTCGCGCACGTTGCCGGGCCACCCGTGCCCTCGGAGGACCGCCCGCACCTCGGGTGTGAGCGGCGGCACCGGAAGCCCATAGCTCGTCGCGAGACGGGCCAGGAAGGTCTCCGCCAGAAGCTCCGCGTCTCCTTCGCGCTCTCGCAGTGGTGGCAGCACCAGGGCCACCACATGCAACCGGTAGTACAGGTCCTCCCGGAACTCTCCCCGTCGTACCGCGGCGGCGAGGTCCACGTGCGTGGCGGCGATCACGCGGACATCCACCTGGCGAGTGGTCTGTCCCCCGACGCGTCGGATCTCCCGGCCCTCGAGCGCGCGGAGCAGCTTGGGCTGGAGCTCGAGGGGGAGCTCACCGATCTCGTCGATGAACAGCGTCCCCCCGCCGGCCTGCTCGAGCAAGCCCGCGCGGGCGGACACCGCCCCCGT
>DATBQV010000133.1:0-4789 GCA_036560625.1 Gemmatimonadales bacterium | reverse complement strand
GGTGAGCAGCCCCTGCACGGTCCGGACAATGAACGTCATAGCATTGAGCGTGGCCCTGGCGCCGGCGACGCCGGCCTCAGGCAGCGAGAAGGCCACCCGCCGCGCCGGCGTCTGGAACTGGATGCCGAGGCGGCCGACCTTCTTGAGCTTGCCGTCGGCGTCCTGCACCTCGTCCACCGTAGCCGTCATGCTCAGGTCGAGCCGCTGGCCGTGCCGTCCGACCGTCATGGTGACCGGCCGGCCGGGACTCGAGTCCATCACCGTGAACACGTCGTAGGCCTGCGTGACCGGCTGGCCGTTCAAGGCCACGATGGTATCGCCGGCCAGCACGCCGGCCTTGAGTGCCGGCCGGCCGGGGACCGGGCGCTCGACGACCGGCGCACGGAACGGCCGGAGCGCGCCGATCAGGCGGGCGCGATCCTCGACGGCAGCCGGGTGAAGCGCCAGTGAAAGCTCCCGACCGTCGGCAAGCGTGATGGTGATACCCTGCTCGCCCCCTGCCCCGAGCTCCCGAACCACCTCGTCCCACGAGTCGACGGTGTCTCCGTTCACCCGCACGATCCGGTCGCCGGGCTTCAGGGCCGACAGCGCGGCGGCGCCGGCGGGGAGGCTGTCCGTCGCCACTCCACCTACCGTCGTCGTCGGATCGATGGCCTCACCGTTCTTGGCCGCCAGGTAGGTGTATACCGCCCAGGCGAAGAGGATGTTCATGGTCACGCCGGCGAGGATCACGATCATCCGCTTCCAGACCGGCTTGGCTTCGAACACCCGATCGGGCGGCACCGGCGCGGCCGCTCCTCCCTCGAGCATCGCGCTGGCGGCGTCCTCTTCACGGCTGGCCATCTTCACGTAGCCGCCGAGGGGAAGCCAGGAGATCGAGTACTCGGTCTCGCCCCGCCGGAACGTGAGAGCCTTCACCGGTGCGCCGAGACCCAGCGAGAACCGATGCACGTAAATCCCCGCCCATTTAGCGGCGATGAAATGCCCGGCCTCGTGCACGAAAATCAGCACGCCCAGCACGATGGCGAGAGACAGGATCGTCGTCAGCACGCTTACCTCACAAGTGCACGGGCCCGCTCACGGGCCCAGCGGTCGGCGGAGCGCACGACTTCGACGTCGGCGGCCGGCTCGCGGCGGTGGTCGTCGAGCGCGTGCTCGATTACGTCACTGATGCGGCCGAAGGAGATGCAGCCTTCGAGAAACGCGGCAACGGCCACCTCGTTGGCGGCGTTGAAGACCGCAGGGGCCGTGCCGCCCGCCCGCCCGGCCGCTACCCCGGCGTCGTAGGCGCGGAACACCTCCGCCCGAACCGGCTCGAACGTGAGCGGCCCCGCGGCCACCGGATCGAAGCGGCGGACGCCCGCGTCGGGGAGACGTCCGGGGTGAGTCAGCGCGTACAGGATCGGCAGCTCCATGGACGGAAACGCCAGCTGAGCGAGCACGCTCCCGTCGCAGAACTCGACGAAGGCGTGAACGATGCTTTGCGGGTGGATCACGACCTCCAGCGCGTCGTACGCCAGGCCGAACAGATAGTGCGCCTCGATCACCTCCAGCGCCTTGTTCGCCAGCGTGGCGCTGTCCACCGTGATCTTCTTTCCCATACGCCAGGTCGGGTGGTTGAGCGCGTCACTCACGGTCGCGATCGAGAGTCGCTCGGCTCCCCACTCCCGGAACGGTCCGCCCGAGCCGGTCAGAATGAGGCGCCCGACCGCCGACGGCCGGCCCGCGATGCACTGAAGCACCGCGCTGTGCTCCGAATCCACCGGCACGATCTCGCCGCCGCCGGCGCGCGCCGCGGCCGCGACGAGATCGCCGGCCATAACGAGCGTTTCCTTGTTGGCCAGGGCCACCCGCTTCCCCGCCCGAAGCGCGGCGAGCGTGGCGTCGAGGCCGGCGGAACCGACCACCGCGTTGACGACGATGTCCACTCCGGGGTGCAGTGCCGCGTCCACGAGGACGCTCGGGCCGGACGGATAGGGAGCGTCGGACTGCCGCTCGGCCAGGCCGACGAATTCCGGTCGCCACTCCGCGGCCTGGCCCTCCAGCTCCGCGCGGTTGCACCCCGCGGTGAGCGCCACGAGGCGGAAGTGCTCCCGCTGCCGCTTGAGCACCGCCAGCGTGCTCCGGCCGATCGAGCCGGTCGAACCGAGGAGCGCGATGCCCCGCATCACCGGACTCCGAACGCGCGGTAGAGGGCCGCGGCCACCGGAATCACGAAGTACAGGGCGTCGAGCCGGTCCAGCACGCCGCCGTGCCCGGGAATGAGGTGACTCGAATCCTTGACCCCCGCCTGACGCTTGAAAAGCGACTCCGCCAGGTCGCCCAGCTGTCCGACCACACTCAGCACGCCGGCGATCAGCAGCAGCACCGCGAGCGGAACCGCGAGGCCCACACGAGGGAACACGAACGCGGCGAACACCGGCGCCACCAGCAGCGCGCCGAGCACGCCGGCAACGCTGCCGACGCGGGTCTTTCCCGGGCTCACCGTGGGCGCGAGCTTCGGGCCGCCGATCGCGCGGCCCGCGAACATCGCGGCGGTGTCACAGACCCAGGTGACGACAAGGGGGTAAAAGACCAGCGACGCACCGGCCCACGAACGGACTTCTCGCTCGCCGTGCCGGATGTCCAGCAGGAACGCAGGCAGCGCGGCCGCGTAGGCGACGGCGAAGACCGTGACCGCCACCGACTCGATCGGCCGGTTACCGGGGCCCCGCCGCCAGAGCGCCACGCTCAGCACCCCCACGAGCCAGAGCGCCGCGGCGTACGGCCACACGACGCCGACCGGTCCCGTGGGATCCCGGAGCACCCAGTAGACGGCCGGCGGCACGAGCGCCGCGCCGGCCAGACCGGGGGCATCGAGGGGCGTGACGCCGGTACGCCGGGAGAGGTCGTACAACTCGCGAGTCCCGAGCACGGCGACCCCCGTGGCAAGCGCCGCCAGCGGCCACCCGCCGTACCAGACCACCGCCAGCACGAGGGGAATGGCGACGGCGGCGAACCCGATCCGCTGCGCCAGGTTGCGATCCATCAGACTGAGACGCGCCCGAACCGGCGGTCCCGTCCCTGAAACGCGAGAATGGCCTCGAAGAGATCGCGCCGGGTGAAGTCAGGCCAGAGCACGGGGGTGACGTACAACTCCGCGTAGGCGAGCTGCCAGAGCAGGAAGTTCGAGATGCGCATCTCACCCGAGGTGCGGATGAGGAGGTCGGGGTCGGGCCATCGGGCGGTATACAGACGGCGGGTGATGGCGGCCTCGTCGATCTCGGCGGGATGGAGCCGTCCCGCCTCGACCTCCTCGCCGAGCAGCCGCGCCGCGCGCACCAGCTCGGCCCGGGAGCCGTAGGAGATGCACAGGTTCAGGTCGAGCCGGGTGCCGTCGGCCGTCTCCCGCACGATGCGATCGAGGGCGGCGCGGGCACTCGACTGGAGACGGGAGATATCGCCGAGCACGTGGACCCGCGCGCCGCGCTCGCGCAGCTCGGCCACCTCTTTGGCGATGTACTCCTCGAGCAGCTGCATCAGCGCCTCGATCTCATCGGCCGGGCGCTGCCAGTTCTCCTGACTGAACGCGAACAGCGTCAGCACTCCGACGTCGGCGTCGAGGCAACCCTCGATCGCCTCCCGGACCGCCGCCATGCCCGCCGCGTGTCCCAACGGGCGAGGCAGGGACCGCTCGCGGGCCCAGCGCCCGTTGCCGTCCATGATAACGGCGATGTGGGCCGGGACGGCGCCCTGCACCCGGATCCGATCGAGAAGGTCGTCGCTCATGGCGTCAGACTTCCATGATCTCCGCTTCTTTGACGTGGATGATCTGGTCGAGCTGCTTGATGTGCTCGTCGTGGAGCTTCTGCACGTCTTTCTCGGCCCGCCGCTCCTCGTCCTCGGACGTGTGCTCCAGCTTCTTGAGCTTCGCGATGGTGTCGGTGCGCGCATGGCGCACGGCGATGCGGCCTTCCTCCGCCAGCTTGTGGACGACTTTCACCAGATCGCGGCGCCGCTCCTCCGAGAGCGGTGGCAGGGGCACCCGGATGAGGTTGCCCTGGGTCGCCGGGTTGAGGCCGAGATCGGCTTCGCGGATGGCCTTTTCGATGGCCGTCGAAAGCCCCTTGTCGAAAGGCTGGACCGTGAGCAGCCGGGGCTCGGGCGCCGAGACCAGCCCGACCTGGTTGAGGGGGACCTGGCTGCCGTAAGCCTCGACCCGGACCAGGTCGAGCAGCGAGGTGGTGGCCTTTCCGCTCCGGATGGTGGTCAGCTCCCGCTTGGTGGCTTCCACCGCCTTGTGCATCGCTTCGCGCGCGTGCTTGGTCAGCTCGAGGATGGTGCTCATCGGACGATGGTCCCCACCCGCTCGCCCTGGAGAACCCGGGCGACGGCGCGGGGCTGGTTGATGTTGAACACGATGATCGGCAGCTGGTTGGCCCGGCAGAGGCCGAACGCGTTGCCGTCCATGACGGCGTAGTTGTTCACGATCGCGTCGTGATACGACAGCTCGGGAATCAGTTTCGCGGCGGGGTCCTTCTTGGGATCGGCCGTGTAGATCCCGTCGACGTTGGTGGCCTTGAGGATCACTTCGGCATCGACCTCGAGCGCCCGAAGCACGCCGGCGGTGTCGGTGGAGAAGAACGGGTTGCCCGTCCCGCCGGCGAAGATGACGAGCCGCCCCTTTTCCAGGTGCCGGGTGGCGCGGCGCCGGATGTACGGCTCGGCGACCGACTCCATGCGGATCGCGGTCATGACCCGGGTGTCGACGCCCACCCGCTCCAGGACGTCCTGCAGCGCGAGGGCGTTG
>DATBQV010000132.1:0-3455 GCA_036560625.1 Gemmatimonadales bacterium | reverse complement strand
GGGATCATCGTCGCGAGCGTGCTCGACTTGGCCCGCACCTCGCAGCCGTAGTACATGCAGAAGCCGCATTGGATGCATGCCGGGCGCCCCTGATAAGGCTGGGAGAGGATCGCCATGGGTGCCGGGAACGCGTGCCATCCAAGTTTTTCGGCACCGCGCTCCGCCAGCATGCCGATTGACTTGGGCGGCAGCGGCGGGACGGGGTACGGCCGGCTGCGCGGCGGATCGAACGGGCTCGCGCCGGCCTGACCGGAGACGCCGATCTCCCAGTCCACCCGGGTGTAGTACGGCTCCAGCTCGGCGTAAGTGATCGGCCAGTCTGCCAGACCGGTGCCCTCCACCGGTCCCTTCCGGCTCCGCTCGAGAAAGTCGATTTCGTGGAAGCGCCAGTAGTTGGCGGTGAAGTGCACCGAGCCGCCACCCACCATGCGTCCGTACTGGACTGCGGGGCGGAGTGTTGCCGTCTCGCTCTCGGACGCCCGGAAGGTGTTGGGGTGGTGGCGATGGTCGTTGGTCATGCTCTCGAGCTGCATGACGGCCAGCTCATCGTGCACGAAGTCGGGCTCGCGCAGGTACGGCCCCTGCTCGAGGACCACGACGCTGAAGCCGGCGCGCGACAGCTCGCGCGCCATAACGCCGCCGGCCGCGCCCGAGCCGACGACCACGAAATCCACGGGTTTGGCGTGCGGGAAGCGGGGGCCCCGCGCGGGGGTCGGGGGCGGACGGCCACTGGCGTGAGGGTGGGACATTCGGGGGCCGGCTAGCCTGCGCCGAGCTCGCCGCGGCGCGCCATCGCCGCGGCATGCTCGGAGGCGCGGAAGGCCAGCGCCTGGATGGTCATGGTGGGTTGGCCGCGGCCGCCGGTGACGAAGCTGCTCCCGTCCACGAGAAACAGATTCGGCACGTCGTGCGTGCGGTGCCACCGGTCGACGACCGACGTCTGCGGATCGTCGCCCATGCGACAGGTGCCGAGCAGGTGCACCTCCGGAAACGCCCGTCCGACCGGGAAGGTCCAGGTGCGCGTGGCGCC
This sequence comes from Gemmatimonadales bacterium, assembly GCA_036560625.1. Lineage (GTDB taxonomy): Bacteria > Gemmatimonadota > Gemmatimonadetes > Gemmatimonadales > GWC2-71-9 > DASQPE01. The sequence goes on along the minus strand of DATBQV010000132.1, from coordinate 2,425 downwards.
GGCGGCGTCGAGGAGGTCCACGCAGCGGGCGCGGAACCACGCGATCAGCCGCTCGTCGTTCGGGTGCTCCTTGAACGTCATCCGGATTGCGGGAAGGCCCCACGCGTCCTTCACCGTCGGATCGAGCGATATCGAGTTCGTGGCCACGGGCAGCTGGGACACGTGCGCCAGTGCGTACACGGTCCTGGTGTACGCGTCCCGGAGCACCTGCTTGTACTGAGGGCCCCATCTCGGCCCGTCGACACCGAGGCCGTCGAGGCCGAAGGCGATCGGCGTGAAGTCGAACCTGAAATCGAATCCGCCGCCGCCGGCGAAGCCGAGGGCCGGATCCAGCTCATAGGTGTCGTGGATGACGCGGGTGACGACCATGCCACGGTAGCCGTTGATCTCGTGCTCGAAGCGACCCCCGGCGAAGGCATAGCAGTTAAACATCAGGTGACGGCCAACCATGCCGCTCGAGTTGGCGAGGCCATGGGGGAACCGGTTCGTGCCGGACATCAGCAGCAACCGTGGCGTCTCGGCGCCGTTCGCGCACACGAAGACGGCCCGCGCGCGCTGGAACACCTCCCGCTTTGCCTTGTCGAAGTACTTCACTCCGATGGCGCGACCCCGCCGGTCCAGCTCGATCTTGCGGACGTAGCTGAAGGGGCGGATCTGGCAGCGGCCGGTCGCCTCGGCGTCGGGGATCATGGACGCCAGCGAGCTGGACTTGGCCCCGACCTCGCAGCCGAACCGCTCGCAGAAGCCGCACTGGATGCAGGCGGGGCGCCCGCGATACGGCTGCGAGAGAATCGCCATCGGGGCGGGGAAGGCGTGCCAGCCGAGTTTCTTGGCCGCGCGCTCGGTGAGAACGCCGGTGGACTTGATGGGAAGCGGCGGCACCGGGTACGGCCGGCTCCTGGGCGGATCGAACGGGCTCGCACCGGCGAGCCCGGACACGCCGACTTCCCACTCGACCCGGCTGTAGTACGGCTCGAGGTCCGCGTAGGTGATCGGCCAGTCCGCCATGTCGGCGCCGTCGACCGGCCCCCTCCGGGTCCGCTCGACGAAGTCGATCTCGTGGAAGCGCCAGTAGTTCGCGGTGAAGTGCACGGACCCGCCCCCGATGAGCCGGGCGTACTGGACGACGGCCTTGACCTTGCCTTGCTCCTGCTCGGAGGCCCGGAAGGTGTTTGGCTGGGACTGGTGGTTGTTGGTGATCGCCTCGAGCTGCACCGTCGCGAACTCGTCGTGGTCGAAGTCCCCGGCGCGCAGGTACGGGCCCTGCTCGAGCAGCACCACGCGGAAGCCCGCGCGGGACAGCTCCCGGGCGACCACGCCCCCCGCCGCGCCGGCCCCGACGACCACGAAGTCCACGACCTCGCTCGGCTTGTAGGCCGGACCCGTCGGCGCGCCGGGGTCGAAGTGCCGGTTATTCGCTCCGTGATGCATCGCGATCGTACCAGCCGAAGGGCGGTTGCCAGGCGAAGCGGTCCTCGAAGCCGATCACCTTCCAGCCGATCTTGTCCGCGTTGCCGCCGTAACGGGGGTCGGCCAGGAACCCCGTAATGGTCGAGATCCGCGCCGCCTCGAAGAATTCCGAGTGCTCGGCTTCCAGCTCGTGCAGCAACGCGATCTGATCGTCGACCGGCAGATCCGCGAACGTCTGCGCACCTGGGTGGCGGCGCGCGGCCCGCACAGCCAGGTCGGCGAGCCCCTGCTCGAACAGGGGCCGCTGGTCCGCGGCGAAGGTCGCGAGGCCCTTGTCGATGAAGTCCACCACGTGCGCCTCGCGGGCGCCCGGAACATCGTCGGTCGGGATGATGAGCGCGGTGATCGCGTCCAGGTCGCGCAGCTCGGCGGGGGAGAGCGCGGGCGTGAGTGGAGCGACGCCGCCGCGCGCGCGAGTGATCGCGTGGCCCCAGGCGCCGGCGATCCACGTGGCGGCGATGCCCGTCGCCATTGCGCCAACGAAGTGCCGGCGGGAAAGTGGGTTGTCTGACATGGCGTGTGATCTGCCCGGAAGGAGAGACCCGCGAAGTGTGCAGTGGCTCGCGGGTATTGTCCAGTGCGGCGCGCAGGCCGCACGACGGTGCTAGTCGTCCCCGCTCACGACCCGATACGCTTTGGTGATGTGGCCCTGCACGGCTCGATCCAGGCGTCCTGCCGGGAAGCGCGATCCCCAGCGTGCGACGAGTCCCGGCGCGACCTGCGCCTTCGCCTCGTCCAGCGTGGCACCGGCACCGTACGCGTCGGCGGTCGCGGCCATGAGATCCGTGAAGTACCCCTCCCACACGCCGAAGGTTTCCTTGCCTCGCAGCATCTCACCGTGCCCGCCGAGCGCGATGTCGAAGTCGAGCTTCTCCACGGCCTCGAGGGTGCGGATCCGGTCGTAGGGATAGCCGTCCGCGATGTACGGAGTGCTGCCGGTGATGAGATCGCCGGT
>DATBQV010000131.1:0-3051 GCA_036560625.1 Gemmatimonadales bacterium | reverse complement strand
GCCGGCGCTCCTGTGCTTTCCGGGCGCCGCGCTGGCGCTCGACCAGGTTGCGCACGATCAGCTCGCCATGGCCGCGCGCGTTCTCGATGAACAGGCGGTTGGCGTCGTTCCCGCTGGCGATCACCCCGGCCAGGTAGCAGCCGGGGACGGGCGTCGCCATGGTGGGCTCGTCATGGGCCGGGACGCCGCTGGCGTGGTCCACCGGCACGCCCAGGCGCCGCAGCAGGGTCGTGTCGGCGTGGTAGCCGGTCATGGCGAGCACAGCCTCCGCCGGGAGCGACTCCGTCCCCGGACGCCCGTCCGACTCGACGTCGACGTGGGTCGGCGTGATCCGCTGGACCTTCGACCGCCACCGGACCGCGATGCTGCCCTCTTTGATCCGGTTGGTGATGTCCGGCAGCACCCAGGGCTTCACCGTCCGATCGAGGGCCTCCCCAAAGTGGATCAGGGTCACATGGGCGCCCGCCCGCCAGCACTCCAGCGCCGCGTCCACGGCACTGTTCCCCGCCCCGATGACCACGATCCGCTGGTGCCAGTACGGGTGCCCCTCGACGAAGTAGTGCGAGACGTGCGGGAGGTCTTCCCCGGGTACGTTGAGCAGGTTGGGGTTGTCGAAGTATCCGGTGGCGAACACCACGGCCCGGGTGTCATAGCTGGTGGTGTCGTGCCGGCGGCGCACCGACAGGTGAAAGCTTCCATCCGGCCGCCGCTCGGCGTCAGTCACGTCTTCCCCGGGCCGGATGTCGAGCCGGTAGTGCTCCGCGACCCGCCGGTAATAGATCATCCCGTCGCGCCGGGTGGGCTTCTCGTGGCTCGCGACGAACGGAATCCCGCCGATCTCGATCCGCTCGGGCGTCGAGAAGAAGGTCATGGCGAGCGGGTAGCGCTCGATGGTGGACACGATGTTGCGGCGGTCGAGCAGCACGCAGGGAATCCCCGCGTCCTTCGCGGCAATACCGACCGCGAGCCCGCAGGGCCCCGCGCCGATTACCACGAGCTCGGTCGATTCCGCACCCCGGTCACCGTTCACCGTTCACCCTTCACCGTTTAGGCGGTGTCACACTCGATGATCTGGTCCCTGCGCGTGCCGACGCTCACGTAACACACCGGGGCTCCCGACAGCTCTTCCAGCCGGTCCAGGTACCGGCGGGCGTCCGATGGAAGATCGGCAAGGCGTCTCGCGTCCGCGGTGGAGCGCCGCCAGCCGGGCAGGGTCTCGTAGATCGGTTCCACCCGGCTGAGCAGGTCCACCTCGGAGGGCATCTCGGCGCACGCGGATCCGTTCAGACGATAGGCGGTGCCCACCGGAACCTCGGCAAACGTGTCGAGCACGTCCAACTTGGTCACGGCGAGCCCCGTGAGACCGTTCACTCGCACCGCGTAGCGGACGACGGTGGCGTCGAACCACCCGCAGCGCCGCGGCCGTCCCGTCACCGCGCCGAACTCGCCCCCCAGCTCGCGCAGCTTCTGCCCGTCGGCGTCCTTGGCCTCGGTCGGGAGCGGGCCGTTGCCCACGCGCGTCGTGTAGGCCTTCACCACGCCCAGCACGCCGTGGATCGCGGTCGGTCCGATGCCCGCGCCCACGGCTGCCCCGCCGGCCGTGGTGTTGGAGGAGGTGACGAACGGGTAGGTACCGTGGTCCACGTCGAGCAGCGAGCCCTGCGCGCCCTCGAGCAGCACGCGCTGCCCGGCCTTGATTGCCCGGTGAACCAGGAGGCCCGTGTCGGCGGTGAGTGGGAGCAGCCGCGGCGCCCACCGCTCGAGCAGCGTCATCTGCGCGTCGAGCGATGCGCGATGCGGGCTCCCCATCATCTCCAGCAGGCGGTTGGCGCGCTCGACCCGCTCGCCCAGCACGGGCTTGAGGCAGGCGAGGTCACGGAGATCGGCCACCCGGATGCCACGGCGCCCGTACTTATCCTCGTAGGTCGGGCCGATGCCCCGCCCCGTGGTTCCGATGTTGAGGCTCTTCTCGCTGGCCTGATCGAGCAGCTTGTGGTAGGGCAGCACCAGGTGCGCGCGATCGGAGACGAAGAGCCGCCCGCCGGGATCGATGCCCTTCCCCGCGAGCTGGTCCAGCTCCGTGAAGAGCTGATCGGGATCGAGCACGACGCCGTTCCCCACGATGCACGTCACCCGGGGATGGAGGATGCCCGACGGAATCTGTTGGAGGATGAACTGGGTGTCGCCGGTAACGACCGTGTGGCCCGCGTTCGCGCCGCCCTGGTATCGCACGACCATGTCCGCCCGCTCGGCCAGGACGTCGACGAGCTTGCCCTTCCCCTCGTCGCCCCATTGAGCGCCGACCACTACCACGCAGCTCGTGCGCGTGTCGAACATGCGGCGTCCTCCGGTCGGCGGCGGGCAACAAAAAAAGAGCCCCGTGCGGGGCTGGTGAATCCTTCGGGAAAACGTAGCCGGTGCCGGCGGAAACGTCAAATTAACCGGATCGCCGCGCGACCAACCCGCATGGCGGTGTCGAACGAGAAGCCGGCGCTGCTGTCGGCGGGCGTGTGGATTCGACGGAGCGTGGACCAGTCGAGCCGCGCTACCGTGAGCGCCACCGCCCCTGCCCGCGCGAACGGCAGACTGTCCACGAGAATGCCGGCGGGCAGGCGGCGCGTCCGGACCGGGATCCCGAGCCCCGCCCACGCCGCCGCACCGGCCGTGGCGGCGACGTCCCCGCGGACGTCGTGACTCACCACGTAGAGCGTCCCCGTCTCGTCCAGCGTATCGAAGTTCAGCATCGGCCGCCCGGCGAAGAGCCGCGCCCGCTCCCGTGCCAGCAGCCTGGCCCCGACCAGACCGAACTCCTCCGCGCCGGTGATCACCACGCCGATGCTCCGGTCGTCGGCGGTGGCCGCCACGAGCGCGGCCACCACGCCGCTGCCGTTGTCCCGTGCGCCCGGGGACTGTCCGACCAGCCTTCCCTGGCCCGCGAGCGCGCCCGTTACGAGCCCCAGCGCCACGCCGCCGAGCACCACCGGGAGCGGGATGGGCCCGCCGAGCCTCGCCACACAGAGGCCGGTAAGACCGGCGGCGGCGCTCACCGCC
>DATBQV010000130.1:0-6104 GCA_036560625.1 Gemmatimonadales bacterium | reverse complement strand
GCGTCAGGGGAACCGGCCGAGTGAAAACTGTGCCTCTGGCTCCGCCTTGCCGAGCACCAGGCCTGCCATCAGCTCTCCGATGGCCGGGCCCATCTTGAACCCGTGCCCGGAACCGCCGCCGGCGAGCCAAACGTTGTCGGCCTCCGGATGACGATCGAGGATGAAATCCGCGTCAGGCGTCTGCTCGTACTGGCAGACCCGCGTCTCGACCACGGGGGCTCGCGCGAGCGCGGGGAAGCGCCGCGCCAGGAGTGCCCGCGCCCGAGCGATGGACTCCGGGGAGACGAGTCGCTCCTCCGTCGTGGGGTCGATCCGCGGCCCCCGCGTGTCGTCGGCCACTTTGAAGCCCCGGCGCTCGTTGCCTGGAATCCCGTAAAGGAACTGCTCCCCGAAATTCACCCACACGGGACACACGCCCTCGTCAAAGCGGGTGTCGTCTCTGGGCGGGCCAAAGAACAGCACCTCCTGCCGAGTGGGCGTGATCCGGTCGCCGATCACGTCGGGGAACAGCTCCCCCAGCCATGGCCCGCAGGCGAAGACGTACCGGTCGGCCTTGAGCGTGGTGCCGTCGGCCAGGGCCAGGTCGCGCAGTCCACGACCTTCGATCGCGCCCGGGCGCACCGCGGCGGCACGATACTCACCGCCCTCAGCGACGATACCCGTCAGCACCTGGTCGCATGCTTGTCGCGCAAGGAGATAGCCGGCTTCGATCTCGAAGAAGGCGCTCCTGACGCCGGAGAAATCGATCTGCGGGTAGCGCCGCGCGGCATCCCCCGGGGCGAGCTCGGCTACCTCCAGCCCGGCCGTGCGAAGGAGGGGCAGAGTGGAGCGGGCGTAGATGTCGTCGCCCTCGAACATCCACAGCGCGCCCGTTCGGCGGTACAGCCGTCGGGACCAGCGCTCCTCGTGCTCCCACCAGAGCACGAATGCCCGTGCCGTCATCTCGACATAGCGCGCCTTGCCCCCGTAGATGCCGCGGATGATCCGGGTCTCGCCACCCGAGCTTGCGCGCGAGTTGCCCGCGCCCCAGGCATCGAGCAGCGTCACCCGTGCCCCGGCGCGCAGCAGATGAAGCGCGGTCCAGCCACCGAAGGCGCCGGCGCCGACCACGGCGACGTGTAGCGCCATCAGGCTTCCTGGCCCGCTGGTGCCCGCAGCAGCGGCGCTCGGCCGGCCAGCCGCCGCGCTCGCCAGTAGACGAGTCCGCCCGCCGCGACGAACGCCGAGGCACCACCGAGCACCTTGGCCTCGAAGAGCCAGGGCGCGGTCGTGCCCGGCGGCGGGATCGTGGCGACCACCATGGCGAAGACGGTCACCGTGAAGCCCGTCGCACCGACCACAAGCGTCCGTGCGGGACGGCGCGGAACATCGACGGCCGTGCTCCGGCCCCGCTTGCCGGCACCGAAGACCAGAAATGCGAGGAACATGTAGCAGTAGGGGATGAAATAGACGAGAATCATCGTGTCGAGCAGAACGAGGTACGCCTTTTCGACCGTGGTCCCCTTCCCGACGACCGAGACGAGGAGGAAGATCGTCGAGAGCGCGGCCTGGACCAGGATCGCGACGTAGGGTGTTCCCCAGCGCGGGTGAATCCGGCCGAAGGCCTCGGGAACGTACCGGTCCAGCCCGACCACGAATGCCACCCGGGCGCAGCCGGTCAGCCAGGCCCCCACGCAACCGAGATTCCCGAGTGCGTTGGCGGCCGCGGCCAACGGAACGACCCAGGCCACGACCGGCCCCAGGCCGCGGGCACCGGCATCGATGCCCTGGAGCAGACCGGAGACCAGGTTCACATTCTTCTGCGGCACGAGCCAGAGGATCGCGCCGGTGCCGGCGATATAGATGAGCGCGATGAGCGGCGCCGCCAGATAGATCGAGCGAGGCAACGTGCGGCGCGGGTCCCGGATCTCCCCGCCCAGCGTCGCCGACAGCTCCAGACCCGCAAACGCGAAGGCGATGGAGGCCCAGAGGTTCAGCTCGGAGAACTTGCTCAGATCCGGGATGAGCGTGACCGCCGTGAAGGTGTTCGCCGGGGGACGCATCGTCACGGCGGCCACACCAAGTCCCACGATCACGACGCCGGGGATGTAGGACCCGAGTGCACCGACGTTGTGCAGCCACTTGCCTACGCCCAGCCCCAACACGTTGAGCAGGACGGCCAGCCACATGGCGACGAGCGTCACCGGCAGGGCATACGTCCAGCGGTCTCCCAGACCGCTGTCACCCAACCCGAACGCGTACGTCGCAATGACCGCTCCGGAGAGCAGCAGACTGGGGTAGTAGAGAACGTTGTTGATCCAGTAGCACCAGCCGCACAGAAACCCGTGCCCCTCGCCGAACGCGCGCTTGGTCCAGGCGTAGATGCCGCCCTCTTCCGGAAATCGCGCGGAGAGGTCGGCGACCGCGAGCCCCTGCGGAATGAAGAAGAACAGCGCGGCACACACCCACAGCACGAGGCTGGAGGGACCGGCGGCGGCCGAGGTGGCGAGCCAGCGGATGCTGAGCACGGCGACGACGTTGAGCAGGACGAGGTCCCGCAGCGTCAGCGTGCGGCGTAGCTCGGGGGTCGCGGGACCGCCCGGCGCCGTCATCCCTTGAGATAGAGCTGGTGGGGATCGAGCACGTCGCGGAGCAGGTGCAGCGCGCGGGCGTCCGGCGGATCGACGCACGCGAGGTCACCCCGGGCACGGAGCGGCCAGCCGACGTTCGCCCGGACGTCGTCGGCCGTGACGCCGGGGTACAACGCCGTCAGCACCAGCTCGCCGGTCTCCGGGTCAGCCTCGAGAATGGCCTTGTCGGTGATCACCTTGACCGGACCAGCGCCCGGCATGCCCAGCTCGCGTCGGGTCCCGCCACGACTGCGGTGGCCCGGACTGGTGATGAAGTCCACCTGCTCCGGGAACGCTCGCCGGTCGAGCCGGCTGATGATCACGACGCGCTGGGCGTGGATGGCGATTTCCGCCGCTCCACCGCTCCCGGGCAGCCGGACCTTGGGGCGTTCATAGGAGCCGATCACGGTGGTGTTGATGTTGCCCCAGCGATCGACCTGCGCGCCGCCCAGAAAGCCGACTTCGATGAGCCCGTTCTGGAGAATGCACTGGAAGACGTCGGCCATGCTGCAGACCATGAGCGAGCCGGTCACCAACGCGGGATCGCCGATGGACACGGGGAGCCGCTCGGGCACCGCCCCAACAGCGCCCGACTCGTAGATCAGAACGAGGTTCGGCGCGTGCATCGCGCGGGCGAGATTGCAGGCCAGGTTGGGCAGTCCGATGCCGACGAAGACGACCTCGCGATCGCGCAGCTCGCGGGCGGCGACGGCGGTCATGAGCTCGGAGGGGGAGAAGCCGTTAGCCATTAGCCGTTAGCCATTAGCCGTTAGCTCAGTAGCCGTAGTTCACGCCGGCGCAGACCTGCTCGCCCGCCCGGAGGCGCTCGATCAGCCCGGGCTGCTTCTGGAGATACGCCTGCCGGTCGGAGACGCCGTGTACGTACTCGTCGAGATAGGCCTTGAGCTTGGCCGGATCGCGCGAGACGTCCTCCCACGCGACGTAGAAATCGTTATCGCGGTCGTAGAACCCCTGCGCGTAGGATGGGTGCGCCCCCCACGGCTCGACCACCACCGCATCCACGATCATCCCGGGGATCAGCGTGCGGTTGGGATCGGCCCGGATCACGGCCTCATCCACCAACTCCTCCACCACGACGATGACGTGGGCGGAGGCGAAGGCCGCCTCCTTCTGTACGCCGAGCAGTCCCCAGATCTGAGCGTTCCCGGTGGCGTCCGCCCGCTGGGCGTGCACGATCGTGACATCCGGATTGAGGGCTGGCACGGTCGCGAGCTGCTCGCCGGTATACGGACAGGTCACCGTGCGGATGCGCGGGTTCGCCACGGGCAGGTCGGTCCCCATGTAATCGCGCATAGGCCAGAACGGGAGCTTGGCCGAGCCGGCGCAGAAGCGCGCCACCATGCCGAAATGAGAGTACTCCTCGATCTCCAGCGGGCGCTCGCCTTTGCCCTCCACCGCGCGGCGGAACGCGTGGAGCGAACCCGCGCCCGGGTTCCCCGCCCACGAGAAGACCAGCTTCCGGGCGCAGCCCGCGGCGATCATCTGGTCGTAGATCAGGTCCGGCGTCAGCCGGCAGAGCGTCAGCTCGCGCCGGCCCTGGCGGATGATCTCGTGGGCCGCCGCAAAACAGATGAGATGGGTGAAGCCTTCGATGACGACCGTATCGCCATCGTGCACATGGCGAGCGATCGCGTCCCGCATCGACAGGATCTTGGAATGCATCCGCGCCGATTCTCCGGTAGGACGGCTTGGCTTGGGGGCGGTGGAAGCTACCGTGCGCCTGCGCTCTGGGCTACCGCCGGAGGACCTTCCGGGGTGGCCGTCAGCTCGGTGACGAGACGCTCCGCCGCGGTCGTGAGGTGCCGCTCGAGCAGCTGGGCGGCCTGCTCGGGGTCGCGTCGCGCCAGCGTCCCCAGCAGGGCCCGGTGCTCCGCTTCGAACTCCTCGCGATGCTTGAGCATGAGCCCGTGCGAGAGCCAGTACCGATCGACCCGCCGCAGGAGCCCCGCGATCATTTCGCCCAGGCGCGGGCGGTCGTCGAGGTCGTAGATCAGCTGGTGGAACTGCACGTCCAGCGCCCCCCACGTCGCCCCGTCCGTCGCCCGCTCGGCCTTGAGCAGGATCACGTGCGCCTGCTCCAGCTGCACCGGCGAGAGGCGAGGCGCGGCCGCCCGGATGGCGGCGGTCTCGAGCATGACGCGGATCTCGTAGATCTCCCGGATTTCGGCCGGAGAGAGCGCGGTAACGGTCGCTCCGCGGTTGGCCTGATAGGTAACCAGGCCTTCCGACTGGAGCTGCCGAAGCGCCTCCCGGACCGGGATATGGCTCACCCGGAGCTGGGTCGCGATCTCGTCCTGGGGGAGCGGCTGATTGGCCAGGAGGTGGCCGGTGGTGATCGCCTCGCGCAGGACGTCGGCGACCAGCTCATGGCTGGCCTGGCGGCGCCGGCGCGGGAGGTTGGCGAGCACACGATCGAGGTCCACCGGGGCTCCGTTGGGCTAAAGTTGACGGCAGTTGCGTACGAATATATTATATATTACTTTTGCTATCGTCAAGCACAGCAGTCGCTTGAACTCACCGCCAAACCGGTTCGCCGAGGCTCCGATGGAAACGCTGACGCAGACGCCCGAGGCCATCAGCGCCGCCCAGCCGATTCGCTACCCGCCCGCCCGCGAGTACGCCGAGCCCGATTGGACCCGCATCCCCGGGTTCCGGGACGTGAGCGTCGCGGACTGGGAGAGTGCCACCTGGCAGCGACGGCACACGGTGAAGAGCCTCCGCGAGCTCAAGGTGGTCCTGGGCGATTTCCTGCCCGACGACCTCGCCTCGAGTGTCGCCCAGGATCAGGAGCTCCGGGCAACGATGTCCATGCTGATCCCGCCGCACATGCTCAACACGATGAACGTGGCGGATCTCTGGCAGGACCCGATCCGGCGGTACATGGCGCCGGCGATCGCGGACCGGCGCACCGACTGGCCCAACCATCCGAAGGCTTCGCGCGACAGCCTGCACGAAGCCGAGATGTGGGTCGTCGAGGGGCTGACTCACCGGTATCCGACCAAGGTGCTCGCCGAGCTGCTGTCGACCTGCCCGCAATACTGCGGGCACTGCACCCGCATGGATCTCGTGGGCAATGACGTCCCCCAGGTCGAGAAGCTCAAGTTCCACGTGCCGCAGAAGAGCCGGCACCAGCAGATTCTCGAGTATCTGCAGCGGACCCCGGCGGTGCGGGACGTCGTCGTGTCGGGTGGCGACATCGCCAACATGCACATCAGCCAGCTCGAGCCGTTCGTGAGCGCGCTGCTCGACATCCCGAACATCCGGGACATCCGCCTCGCCTCCAAGGGGCTGATCGGCCTGCCGCAGCACTTTCTCCAGGACGACGTCGTGGCCGGGCTCGAGCGCCTTGCCAGGAAGGCGTTCTCCCGTGGAGTAGACTTGGCCCTGCATACCCACGCCAACCATGCACAGCAGGTCACGCCGCTCGTGGGGCGCGCCGCGCGCAAGCTGCTTGAGATCGGCTTCCGGGACGTT
>DATBQV010000129.1:0-5027 GCA_036560625.1 Gemmatimonadales bacterium | reverse complement strand
ATCAGCTCGACGGCCCCGTACAGGCCGTTGCGATCACAGAGCCCAAGCGCGGAGATCCCGAGCCGGGCCGCGGTCTCGACCATCCTCCTGGGCGAGGCGGCGCCCTCCAGGAAGGAGTAGTGGGAACGGGCGGCGAGTTCGGCAAACCCGGGCATCGGCACCATGTGGCGGCTTGACAACTACTACAATTTTGTGTAACTATCGATCGGGTCAGCCCACCACCGCGAACGGCACCAGCGGGTGCTCAGCTCAGGCCTTCTCCCCTTTCCCGGCCGCCGGTTCCCCTCAACCGGCGGCCACCAGGGAGGGGTGACGCGCTCGTCAGTCATAGCGGCGCTCCCGATGCCACTCACCGGTCTCGAGGTCCCGGTAGAGATCCACGCACTCCCCATCGTTGAGAAGACATCGCACGTAGTCGCGACCCACCGGGGTCCGCCACCAGTCGGTTGCCACACGCCAGGTGTTCACGACCTCGGCCACCCGCCCCCACGCCGGCCCGTTGCGGATCGCGATCGGCCGGTCGTCTGCGCTGGTGCGGACTTCGACGATGCCCTCGAGCAACTCGGTCATCGAGCCGCCCCCGCCACGGCCGGCGCATCCCACGTGAACCGCCGCTCGGGAAGGTCGCCCGGATCGAGCGCGAGCCTGGGCCGGCGCACGGTGGCGGCGCCGAACCGGCTCCGGAGGCGATCCGCCGTGGCGACCACCGCGTCGTGAGCGCCGTCGCCGGGCCGCAGCAGATCGGCCTGCCGCCCTGCCGCCGAGGCCAGCAGGCTCACGCCAAGGCGAACAGCTGCCACCGGCGCCTGGGGTTTGAGCTCACCGAGGAGGCCGAGCGCCGCCGTCCAGAGCTCCCCAGCGTTGCCCGACGGTGCCGCAGGCACCACCGAGACCGAGATCGCCTCGGCCTCCTCGACCTCGAACATCACGCTCACCTCACCGGCCGCCAGGGCTTCGGCGGTGAGGCGGCCACCGAGCGCGATGGCGCACTGCCGGACGCCTCGAAGCAGGATCTCGAGATCCCCGGTGGCGCCGTCGAGCACGAGCCGCTCACTCCATGCCCGCTGCGCCGGCACCGGGTGGATTCCCCCGCTGTCCTCACCACGCGCCAGCCGGTACAGCCGGAGCCCATCGGGACCGAACTGACGCTGCAGGTCGGCGGGACCCAGGCCGGCCACCGCGCCGAGACAGTCGAGCCCGAAGGCCGCGAGCCGGGCGGTGATCGCAGGATCGACGGGGAGCACGTCGAGGGGCAGCGGCGCCAGGAAAAGGGCTTCGTCGCCGGAGCGAACCCGGCGGATCCGGCCGGGATGGCTCGAACGCGCCGCCAGGCGGGCGACGAATCGCGATCCCGCCACGCCGACGGCGATCTCCACATCGAGCACGCCGCGCAGTCCGCGCGCCAGGGCGGACGCCCAGGCGGCTTCGTCGGGAAACTCTGCGTGACGACCGGAGAGATCGCCGAACGCCTCCTGGTCACCGGCCTCCACCGTGGGCGAGAGCCGATGAAGCTCTGCGCAGACGGCGGCGCGCAACCGTGCGACCCCGTCGGGATCGAGGGGGACGAACACCGCGGCGGGGCAGGACTGCTGCGCCTGGCGAAGCGGTTGCCCAACCCGAACCCCGGCCGCCTGCGCCGCCTCCGAAGCGGCGACGACCGGAAGGCGCAGCTCAGGAGCACCGCCAAGGATCACCGGCTCTCCGCGCAACTCCGGATAGCGGCGAAGGGCAGCCAGCAGGCCGAGATGCGGATGGCGTGCGCAGAGAACGCGCACCTCAACCTCGAGCCGCCACGCCGGCAACATCCGGGATGGGCAGGACGATCGGCTGCAAGCGCGGCACGACCACGCTGGGCAGCCCGACCACCTCGGCGGTGGCGTAGGGGCGGGGATACCGGAGCAGCACTGTGGCCTCGGCACCGGGCGCGCCGAGCTTGTTCTTGGCAGTGGTGAGCCGCACCCGCAGCCCGGCCACATCGCCGTTGGCGCGTTGCCAGCCCGCGGCCGTGCAGACGAGCGTGAGCGACGAGGCATGGCGAAGCGGCGCCGCGACCGGGGCCGGAGCGGCGATGACGCAGATCGCGCCGCGCTTGGCCACGGCTTCGGCAAGCGCGGCGAGCGCGTGCTCCCAGAGCGATGGCAGGGACTGCTCCCCGCCGAGCGCGATGCCGACCCACGGCATGCCCGCGCCCACCAGGGCGCGCGCCATGACCAATCCTCGCTCCCACCTCTCGGGGCCGGGGGAGATCACCAGGCAGGCGTCAAGATCCGCCCCAAGGTCGGCGAGGAAACCGGGATCGAGCGTGCCCGCAAGATCCACATAGCCGGTGTCATGCGAGCGACTGGCCAGCGCGGCGAGCGACTGCAGCAGCGTCAGCCGGCCCGAAGGCCCACGTCCGGCGGCGGCAAGCAGGGTGACCCGGCCAAAGGGAAGCCCACCAGGAGTGAGCACGCCGTCGAGGACCGGCACCGCGGTGGACCATGCGCCCGCCTCCTCCGCCGGTCCGCCACGGCGAAGTGCCTGGGGACCGTACCGGGATCGAAGTGTCGCCAGAGCGGCGGACAGGGAATCGGACATCGCTCCTCACTGGAAAAGGCCGCCGCCTACTGGGACGGAAAGCAGGAGCGCCGAGGCGGGACGCCAGTGTAGCGAACGTATGTTCGGTTCGCAAGCTCGGCATTAGAGTCCATCGAATGCCTGAGATGCTCGCGAGCTACGTCGCCGGCGAGTGGTACACGGCCCCGGACGAGGGCGCGGTGGTCGTCGACGCTGCCACAGGTGATCCAGTCGCGCGGGTGTCGACCACGGGCCTCAACACGCGACAGATGGTCGACCACGCACGCCATGTCGGCGGCCCCGCGTTGCGTCGCCTCACGTTCCACCAGCGCGCCGCAGCGTTGAAGGAGCTGGCCACGTACCTCGACGCCAACAAGGCCGCATACCACGAGCTGTCGCTGGCGACCGGTGCGACTCGGCGCGACGGGACCGGCGACATCGACGGCGGGATCGGTACCACCTTCGTCTTCAGCAGCCGCGCAAAACGAGAGCTGCCGGACGGCCATCTCCTCACCGACGGCGACATCGAGCCCATCGGCAAAGGCGGCACGTTCGTCGGACAGCACGTGTACACGTCGCTGCGGGGCGTCGCGCTGCAGATCAATGCGTTCAACTTCCCGGTGTGGGGCATGCTCGAGAAGCTGGCCCCGGCGGTGCTCGCCGGCGTTCCAAGCATCGTGAAACCCGCAACGCAGACCGCGTACCTCACCGCTGCGGTAATGCGCGACATCATCGCGTCGGGAGCGCTCCCGGAAGGCGCCGTGCAGTTCCTGTGCGGCAGCGCAGGCGACGTGCTCGCTCACCTCGGTGGCGAGGATGTGATCGCCTTCACGGGGAGCGCCGGCACTGCGGCCGTGTTGCGCGGCAACGATGCGGTCACCGCACGCGCTGCACGATTCAACGCCGAGACCGACTCGCTCAACTGCTCGATCCTGGGGCCGGACGCCGTGGTGGGAACGCCGGAGTTCGACCTGTATGTCAAGGAAGTCGCGCGAGAGATCACCACCAAGGCGGGACAGCGATGCACGTGCATCCGTCGATCGCTGGTTCCCGAATCGATGGTTGACGACGTGATCGCCGGGATCCGTGCGAGGCTCGACAAGGTGGTCGTCGGCAACCCGCGCAACGAGACGGTGACCATGGGTGCGCTGGTGAGCCTCCGCCAGCGCGACGAGGTCCGCGACGCGGTCGCCGCGCTGGAGCGCGCGACCGAGATTGTGTACGGCGATCCCATGTCGGTCGATCCGGTGGACGCGGACCCGGAGCGCGGCGCGTTCATGGCACCGCTGGTGCTCCTGGCCACCGGCGACCGGTCCGAGCCACACGAGATCGAGGCGTTCGGCCCGGTCACCACGCTCATCCCGTACGCCGCGCCGGTCGATCTCGGCGCCGTGGCGGCGCGCGGCGGGGGCAGCCTCGTCGGCTCGATCGTCTCCTACGATCCGGACTTCGTGCGCAACGTGGTGGCAGGCGCAGCGCCGTATCACGGCCGTTTGCTCATCCTCGATCGTGATTGCGCCGGGGAATCGACCGGGCATGGCACGCCGATGCCGCAACTGGTGCACGGCGGCCCGGGCCGAGCCGGTGGTGGCGAGGAGCTCGGCGGCATACGCGCGGTCAAGCACTTCATGCAGCGCACCGCTGTGCAGGGGTCACCGGCGGTGATCGCGGCACTGCGCGACGGCGCCTGATACCAGGGGCACGCCCGGCGGCCCGGCCCGTAGACTCGCGGGCGAACGTCCCAGCCCGGCGAGGAGGAACTGCGTGCGCGTTGCGGTGACCGGTGGCACCGGCTTCGTCGGCATCCACACCGTTCGTGCGCTCAAGGAAGCCGGGCACGAGGTGGTCATCGTGGCCCGCGGGACCACCCGCCGCCCGAAAGGCGAGCGGGTCACGTTCGTCGAGACCGACGTGACCAACGCGCCCAAGCTGGCGGAGACCTTCGCCGGGTGCGACGCCGTCGTGCACCTCGTCGCGATCCTCAACGAGCGCGGCCGTCGAACCTTCGACCGCGTGAATCGCGAGGGCACCGAACGAGTCGTCGAGGCCGCGAAACGGGCCAACGTGGCTCATTTCGTGCACCAGGGCGCGCTCGGCGCCGACCCGGACCCGAGGTACCCCTATCTGCTGAGCAAGTGGCAGGGTGAGCAGGCCGTCCGCGCGAGTGGCGTGCCATACACCGGGCTGCGCCCTGGACTCATCTTCGGCCCCGGCGATGGCTTCTTCACGTTGCTCACCCGGATGATGCGGATCAACCCGGTCGTCCCGATCGCCGGCGACGGGAGGACGCTGTTCCAGCCGATCTCGATCGGGGACGTGACCCGGTGCATCGTCATCGCCCTCGAGCGCGGTCCGGCATCGCTCGTCTATGAGATCGGTGGCCCCGACCAGATGAGCTACGAAGACATCGTGCGCACCATCAAGTCGGCGTTGGGCCTGCACCGCAAGATCGTCCACGTCCCGGTCCCGAT
>DATBQV010000128.1:0-7055 GCA_036560625.1 Gemmatimonadales bacterium | reverse complement strand
GAGCGCCTTTCTCCACGCCTCCGACCTGCTCGAGCCCGAAGAGGACGACGAGCCGGGCGACGAGGACGAGCCCGAGGCCGAACCGCCCGACCAGGGCGCTTCGGCCGAGAGCGGCGAGCCCGCCACTGAAGAGCGGAGGTCCTGGCGCCGCGAGCGACGTCGGCGGAGCCGGGGCAGCGGGGAAAAGGGCAACGGCGACCGCCCGACCGCAGACCGCCCGGTGGAGGAAAAGACCAACGGCGAGAGCGAGCGCCGCCCCCGCCGCGCGGTGCCCAACATCGCCGACATCCTCAAGAAGGGGCAGACCCTCCCCGTCCAGGTGACCAAGGAGCCCATCAGCACCAAGGGCTGCCGAGTCACCGCGCAGATCTCCCTTCCCGGCCGCTTCCTCGTCTACATGCCGTACGCCTCGAAGGTCGGGGTCAGCCGGAAGATCGAGAGCAAGGAGCAGCGCGCGAAGCTCCGTGAGATGGTGGGCAAGCTCCTGCCCAAGGATGCGGGCGGCGTCATCGTCCGCACCGTCGGCGAGGGCGTGACCGAGGAGCACTTTCGCCGCGAGATCGACGCGCTGCTCGCCCGCTGGCGGCGGATCAACCGCAAGAAGACGTTCGTCCGCCGCGCCCCAGCGCTCCTGGAGCGCGAGACCAGTCTCACCCGTGGTCTGATCCGCGACGTATTCAGCTCCAAGGTGGACGCGCTCTGGGTGGATTCCCGCGAGCTCTACAACGAGATCGAGCAGTACCTGAGCCAGGTGGACCCCGACCTGATGAGCCGGGTGCACTTGTACGACGAGGCCACGCCGCTCTTCGACAAGTTCGACATCGAAGCCGAAATCCGCGACCTCTTCAAGGCCCGCTGCGAGCTGCCGACCGGCGGATCACTGGTGATCCAGCCGACCGAAGCGCTCGTTTCGATCGACGTCAATACGGGGCGATACACCGGCAAGAAGGACCCGGAGAAAACCATTCTCCGGACCAACCTCGAAGCGGCGCGCGAGATCGCGCGACAGATCCGCCTGCGGGACATGGGCGGTATCATCGTCTGCGATTTCATCGACATGGAGTCCCGCGGCAACCGCGACAAGGTGCTCCAGGAGCTGCGCACCCACCTCGGCCGCGACCGCGCCCGAACCAAGGCACACGCGGTCTCCGAGCTGGGACTGGTCGAGATGACCCGGCAGCGCGTGCGCGCGTCGTTGTGGCACTCGATGACCACCGAGTGCCCGACCTGCGGCGGCTCCGGCCGGGTGTTCACGCCGGAAGTGGTAGCCCGGCGCCTGGAGCGGGCCATCAAGCGGGTGGGACACGAGCGCCGGGAGCCGCAGATCTCCGTCCGCCTCCACCCCGAGGTCGCGCTCTACCTCCTCGAGGAAGAGCCCAAGCTCCTTCAGCAGCTCCAGAAGGCGACCGGCATCGACCTCGAGTTGCGGGACGACCCGATGATGCGGTTGGATGAGTTCCGCCTCATGAGCCGGCCGGCCGGGCGGGATGTGACCGAGCACTACGCGGTGGCATGAGCATCGCCACCCTTGCCCAAAGCGCTTCTGGAGACTAGACTTCCGGGCTGTTGACGACCCTTTGAGCGAGCAGGCCGGCATGTACGCCATCTTCCGAGCCGCGGGCAAGCAGTTCCGCGCCGAAAAGGGCAAGACCCTTCGACTCCCCCGACTCGACGCCGAGCCGGGCGCCAAGCTGACGTTCAGCGAGGTGCTCCTCTCCTCGGACGGCGAGACTGTGCGTGCCGGTACGCCGCTCGTAAAGGGCGCCTCGGTCACGGCCGAGGTTGTCGCTGAGGGCAAAGAGCCCAAGATCTACGTATTCAAGTTCAAGCGCCGGAAGAACTACCGCCGGAAAACCGGCCACCGGCAGCACTTCACCGAGGTCCGGGTAACCGGCCTCAAGCTCGGCTGAGGATCTGATGGCTCACAAGAAGGGCGTCGGCTCGAGCCGCAACGGCCGGAACAGCAATCCCCAGTACCTCGGCGTGAAGCGCTACGGCGGCGAGGTGGTCAGCGCGGGGAGTATCATCGTGCGTCAGCGGGGAACGAAGTTCCACCCGGGGAAGAACGTCCGCCGCGCCAACGACGATTCACTGTTCGCCATCGTGGACGGAGTGGTCAAGTTCGAGTTCAAGGACAAGAACCGGCAGAAGGTTTCCATCTACCCGGTGGCGGCGCCCGCTTCCTGAGCCTGGGCGCGGCCGAAGGCAAAGTGGGGTGCGGAGCTGGTTCCGCACCCCGCTCGTGTTTTATTTGAGGAAGGGAGGACCGCATCATGGCACAGCTCTTCGACCGGCTCAACCGCGAGCTGGAAACCTTCGGGAAGCGCGCGCAGGCAGCTCTCGATGACGGCAAGCTCCAGATCGAGCTGCTCCGGCACCGCCGCCAGCAGGACCGCGCGGCCCTCGAGCTGGGCATGCTTGTCTATCGACGGGAACGGGGCGGTGAGGTCGAGGCGCGCCGGATTGATGCCGTGATGCTCCGGCTCGATGACCTTACGGCGGAGATCACCCGTCTCGAGGAGCGCATCGCGGCTCGCAAGGGCTCGGCTGCGGCCGGGGCGCCGCCGCAGGCAGCCGACGCCGTCGCCGACGCGCGTTAGATCTCCGGTGATTCGACCCCGGCGCCGAGCCCGATTGCCACGCGAATGCGGTCGGGGTAGTTGCCGCAAAGGCCGTCCACACCGAGGTGGGCCAGGCGCCGCAGGTCGGCCAGCTCGTTGACCGTCCACGCGATGATTGTCCGATCGGCGGCGTGAACGGTGCGGACCAGCTCTTCGTCCACATAGTGCCACTCTTGCCACAGGGTCGATGCGCCTGCTGCCTCCATCGCGCTCACCGGGTCGGCCAGGTAGGCGGACAGCAGAACACCGCGGCGGAGGCCGGGCCGCGCCGCGCCGAGGCGCCGCACCAGGCGGTGATCGAAACTGTGCACGGCGTACCGCCCCGGAGCGGGCCCGCCATCCAGGACCTTCAGCAGCTCCCCATCCCAGGTCGGGTCCAGCGCCTTTACCTCGACCCACACGTCGCGGTTCCCCATCAGATCGAGCACTTCCGAGAGCAGCGGCACCGGCTCGCCGTTTGGGAGCCGGGTCTGCCGGAGCGCAAGCAGGTCCAGCCCGCCGATGGGGCCGACGCCGGGGAGGGCGGCGTCATGGTGGACTACCATGCGCCCGTCCTTGGTGGCATGGACGTCCAGCTCTACTCCGTCCGCGTCCAGCATCACCGCCCGGCGGAACGCAGCCAGGGAGTTCTCGTACTCGTAGCCGGAGGCGCCCCGGTGGGCGATGACACGTGGCTGGGCCATGGCCGCCAAAGATAGCGGGCGCCCACTACCCGGTCGACCGCGGCCGACTGGCCAGGCCAGCCTGGCTTGTCCGGCGTACCTCGGAACATGTTGATTTACTGGATGTTGGGGCGGTCATTTGATGTATTATGTGAGATAGGAGTGGCAAAACCTGCGCTGCGCCGTGGCTTCCGTGAGGCTTAACGGAGCCGGCAGCCGGCCGTCCTTGTCCCCCGAATGAGCCCAACCCCCGGGGGCGAGGCGCCGTCCGACGCCGCGCTGGTCGCGGCCTACCGAGCTGGTGACGAGCGGGCGGCTGCCGAGTTGGTGCGGAGGCACCTCGGAGCAGTAGGGCGGTTCTTGTACGCGTCGGGCGCTGGCCGCAGCGACGTCGAGGATCTGGTGCAGGAAACCTTCTTTCGAGCGTTCCGAAAAGTGGATGGCTGGCGTGGTGAAGCAGCGTTTCGAAGCTGGCTGTTCACCATCGCCGGCAACCTTCTGCGTGACGACTATCGCAAGCGAAAGGGGAGGCAGATGATCTCGATCGACGACCGGGACCTGCCCGACCACGCCGATCCCGAGTCCGACCTGGTGGCGAGCGAGGCCGCCGAGCGGATACGTCAGGGATTGACCAAGCTTCCCCGGCTCCAGCGAGAGGTCTTTCTCCTGCGCTCGCAGGAGGGTCGGGACTACGAAGACATCGCGGCCGCGCTCGGGACCACCCCCGGCGCGGCGCGCGTGCACTACCATCATGCGGTGAAGCGGCTGAAGGAGTTGGTACAATGACGATCTGCGAACAGCTCTCCGAGCGGATGCCGGCGGTGGCGCTGGGCCAGGCGGCCTGGAGCGACGCCGAGCGCGCGCATCTTGCCGCCTGCGCGGAGTGCGGAGCCGAATGGGCCCTCGTTTCCGGGACGAGCCGCCTGGGGCTCGACATCGCCGCGGGGCTCGACGGCCACCACATCACTGAGCGGGTGCTGGGCCGGCTTCGGATCGAAGGCGCCCGCGCGCGGGTCAGACGGGTCGGCTTGATGCTCGGCGGTCTCGCCGCCGCCGCGGCGCTCACACTGGTGGTGTGGCCCGCCCGCCGGCACACGGGTTCCGTGGGCCCGGGCGTTGCCGTGGAGATGCCGCTGCCCGAGCTTGACAGCTTGGGCACGCCCGAGCTGCAGGCGGTCCTCGACTCGCTCGACACGCCGCTGGGCACGACGGTGCAGGGCGTGGACACCGGGGACCTGGACGATCTCAACGCACCCGAGCTCCAGCACGTGCTTGACGGATTGGAGGGGTGATGCGACGCAGTCTGTGGAGTGTGGTGATGGTTGGCTTGCTGACCGCGAGCCCCGCGTGGGCCCAGGAGACCGTGCCCGACGACGATCCGGCGCGCGCTCAGGTGCTGCGGCAGCAGATCGAGGACCGGTTCGCGGCGCGGGTCAAGGACGAGGTCGGGCTCACTGATGCGCAGCTCAGCCAACTGCGCGCCACCTCGGCCACCTACGGCGGCCGGCGACGCGATCTCGCAGCCCAGGAGCGGCTGCTCCGCTCCTCGTTGGCCGACCAGATGCGGCCGGGCGTCGCGGCCAACCAGGACAGCGTCTCGAAGCTTACCGACGCGCTCGTCAATCTGCGCTCGTCGTACGCGCAGACCTTCCACGACGAGAACGCCGAGATGGCGAAATATCTCACCCCGGTCCAGCGCTCCCAGCTCATGGCTATGCGCGAGCGGTTTGCGCGTCGGATCCAGGAAGTCCGCCGGCAGCGCCAGGGTGGCCAGCCGCTGCGCGAGGAGTTGCGGCAGCGGCGCCAGGAGCGACGGCGGGCCCCTCCACGCTGACCCCTGAATTCCCGGCCGGTCTGCGCTAGATTCCACGCATCGCCGACACCGGAGTCTCGCGATGTTGCCGGAGCCTCCCTGGGTGGAGACGCTGGTCCAGTTTCTCTCCCACCCTCTCGTCTCACCTCTCCTGCTGTCGCTCGGCGTCCTGGGCATCGCATTCGAGCTCAAGGCCGGCGCGTTCGGGCTGGGCGGACTGGTGAGCCTCGTCGCCCTTGGGCTCTTCTTCGGCGCCAGCTACCTCCAAGGCCTCGCCGGGTGGCCGGAGGCGCTGCTCCTCGTGATCGGCGTGGCCGCCCTGGCCCTCGAGATTCTGGTGCTGCCGGGGTCCGCCGTCGGCGGCATCATCGGCACCGTCTGCGTTACGGCCGCCGTGGTCCTCGCGCTCACCGGCATGTCTCCCAACCCCGCGGCGCTTGCCCAGGCGCTCGCCGTGGTGGCCGCGAGCGCCGTGATCTGCGCGGCGGTCGTCTACACCTGGATCCGTCACCTCCCGAGCAGCAATCGCTTCGGCGGTCTGCTGCTCAAGGGGGCCGGGCATCGGACCGAGGGGTTTGTGACCGCGCCTGCCCGCCCCGAGCTGGTAGGGCGTCGAGGCCGGGCAATGACGGACCTCCGCCCGTCGGGAACGGCCGCCTTCGGTGAGGAACGTCTCGACGTGATCACCGAGGGTGAATACGTCTCACAGGGCACGGAGATCGAAGTGACCCGCAGCGACGGCTACCGGCACGTGGTCCGGGCAGCCCGTGACCTTCCGAAAGGGGCGGCGACGTGACGAACGACTCGGCGGTCGGTGCGGGGCTGATCTTCGCGCTTGTCTTCTTCGCGATCATCGTGATCGCGGTGTTTCTCCGGTTCGTGCCGCTCGGGCTGTGGATCCGGGCAATGGCGTCGGGCGTGCATGTCTCGTTCATCACCCTCTTCGGCATGCGCTTCCGGAAGGTGAGCCCAACCGCCATCGTGGATCCGCTGATCACCGCGCGGAAGGCGGGTCTCGATATCTCCATCAACGAGCTGGAGATCCACTTCCTGTCCGGCGGCAACGTCCAACGGGTGGTGAACGCCCTCATCTCCGCCGACAAGGCGCAGATCCCGCTCACCTTCAAGCAGGCGACGGCGATCGACCTCGCGGGCCGCGACGTGTTCGAGGCAGTGCAGGTCAGCGTGAATCCCAAGGTCATCACTACGCCCAAAGTCGCGGCGATGGCGAAGGACGGCATTCAGCTGCTCGCGATGGCGCGGGTGACCGTGCGCGCCAACGTGAACCGGCTGGTCGGCGGCGCGGGTGAGGAAACCATCCTCGCGCGCGTGGGCGAGGGAATCGTGAGCACGATCGGGTCGGCGCAGTCGCACAAAGCTGTGCTCGAGAACCCCGACCTCATCTCCAAGACCGTCCTGGCAAAAGGGCTCGACGCCGGGACCGCCTTCGAGATCCTCTCGATCGACATCGCCGACGTGGACGTGGGCAAGAACATCGGGGCGGAGCTGCAGACCGACCAGGCCGAGGCCGACAAGCGTATTGCCCAGGCCAAGGCGGAGGAGCGGCGCGCTCTAGCCGTGGCGATGGAGCAGGAGTACAAGGCCGAGGCACAGAATCAGCGGGCCAAGGTGATCGGCGCGGAGGCGGAGATTCCCCTCGCGATCGCCGAGGCGTTCCGCAAGGGCAACCTGGGCGTCCTCGACTACCAGCGATACAAGAACATCCAGGCCGACACCGCCATGCGCCAGGCGATCGCGGGGCAGGGGGACGGCTCGCCGCCGCCGGCCGCTCCGTGACGGCCGACGTCGGCTTCGGCTGGATCGTCTTCTTCGGCCTTCTGATCTGGGTGTTTCAGGTGCTGCGGGCCGGCGGCCAGGCCGGAGCGCGCCGTCCGCCGGCGCCCCCGCGGCCGAACCGGCCGGACGCCACGCAGAGCGAAGGCCAGCGACTGGAGGAGC
>DATBQV010000127.1:0-12736 GCA_036560625.1 Gemmatimonadales bacterium | reverse complement strand
CTTCAGCTCCGCGTTCAGAATGCCGGCCACGGAGGGGCTCAGGAACGTCGTGGAATCCGCCCGCATCTTCGCGACCCGCTTCCGAAGGAAGTGGAAGAACGGGTTGTCGTCCGTCACCGGCGTGGCCCGCCACGTCATGTGCTTGGCGAGGCCCGGAGGGAAAACGCCTGAGTAGAACGCGTCCGACAGCATGCTGTGGGCCGGATCGAGTGGATTCTCGACCATCCGGCGCAGCCCTTCGCCCGGGATATCGGTCGCAAAGAACCTCTGGAGGTCCGCTACCTCGGTCGCCGTCCAGGGCTCCATCCTGATCAGAACCGTCGGGAGATAATCCACCCGGTCCGTCGCCTCGAACACCACTACGTGACGGCGGAAGTCGGAGCGACCCATCTGGCGCCAGGCGAGCGCCGCGGTCGTGAGCATCCGCGGATAGGCAACGTGGTTGACCTGGAGAATGCCGCCCGGCCTCAAGTGGCTGAAGTAGTCCTCGAAGGCCTGCTCGGTCAGCAGATAGACGGGGTTGATGGCGCCGCTGCCGTTCGCGATGCTCGACGTGGTGTAGTTGCTGAACATCTGAATGATGTCGTACTGCTCGTGGCTCGCCCGAAGGAAACTGCGGCCCTCGTCGACATGCACCCTGACGCGCGGATCATGGAAGATCCCGCCGATGGCTGCGGAGTAGGGACCGGTCCCGAGCTCGACCACCGTCCCGACCATCTCGACGGCGTCCACCCTCCTCGCGCCGTAGACCAGAGCCCCTTTTGTCTCCTGACCGCCGGCGCTGCCGATGATGAGCACGTGCGAGCCCGAGTCGCGCTTGATGTAGTGCGACGCGAGTAGTCCGCGCTGCCAGAAGTTCTGGAGCACGGCGCCCGGCGCGCCGCGGTCGAGCTCCGATCGGAGCCGCGCGAAGTTCCCGTCGAATCGGAAGAACTGCGTGTGTTGCTGGCCGCCGTCGTACCCGACATCCCACCCCAGGTTGCTCACGAGCGCGGTGTCGGCGTCGTGGCCGACGATCTCGCGAACCGGCATCACGTCGATCTTCGAGATCGGATCCCAGCGACTGAACTCTATCCGCCCCGTGCGCTGGGCTTCCTCAACGCCGCGCTTCTCGATGTGCTCGCGAAAGTCGAGCGCTCTGGCGGGGACGAAGTACGGCACGGCAGCCATGCAGGCGGCGACGGCGAGGACGCCGATGCGCCAAGGCCGCCGCGGCGAAAACAGGGCCGATGCAACGAGCCCGAGCGCCGCGATGAGAAACAGGATTCCGCCCGGCCCGATGCGGGGAAGGAACGGCACCAGAAGCACACAGCCGACCGCAGCGCCCGCGAGGTCCCATCCGTAGAGGGTTTGGATCGCACGCGGGTGGCGGCTGAAGGCCGTCGTCAGCACCAGCCCGGCCAGGAAGAAGGGGATCACCAAGACGAGGTACATCGCGAGAAAGGCGACGGCTTGCGAGGGCAGGCTGTCGCCCAGGCGGTCCCAATCGAAGGGCAGCAGATTGAGCGCCGGCAGGAGCGCGACCGCGGCGATCGAGAACAGCGCCGATACGCGGGCGAGCGCAGAGCCCGAACGGCCCCGATCGCGGAGCGGCCAGATGGTGGTGTAGAGCCCGGCCAGGCCAAATGCGAACACGGCGCAGGTGATTACCATGTAGGCGAGATTCGGCATCAGGATCACGTCGAACACCCGAGTGAGCGCCAACTCGAGTACGAGTGTCACGAGTGCCGTAAGGGCCACGCCAAGGGACAGCGTTCGCATCGGTGATCCCCTATTGGGCCAGACTCAGCCCGCCGGGCGGCGGGCCCCACGTCGCCAAACGGGCGAGCATCAAGCAATCCATGTGCCGCCACCTCTGTCGCCGAATCGCAACACCGGAATCCCGCAAGGGCCCGGTTATCTTCCCCGGGTCAAAATGTCTCCCGCGAGCGCCAGAGACCCCATGGTTGTCGTCGCCGAGCCGGTTGCCCATCTCTTCACCGTGGACGTGGAGGAGCACTTCCACGTCAACGCGTTCGATCGCCTGGTCTCGCCCGGCGATTGGGACCGCCTGCCGAGCCGGGTGGAGGCAAACGTCGGCGGGCTGCTCGAGCTCCTCGCCCGGCGCAATGCCGTCGGCACGTTCTTCGTTCTCGGCTGGGTGGCCCACCGGCAACCGGGCATCGTGCGCCGGATCGCCGACGCGGGGCACGAGGTGGCCTCCCACAGCTTCTGGCACCGGCGGGTCGGGACCCTGAGTCCCGCCGACTTTCGCGAAGACGCCCGGGTCTCCAAGGCTGCGATCGAGGACGCGGCGGGGCATCCGGTGTTCGGCTTCCGGGCACCCAGCTTCTCGATCGTGCCGGGCACGGAGTGGGCATTCGACGTGCTGCTCGAGGAGGGCTACCGCTACGACTCGAGCATCTTTCCAATCCGCCGGCCGGGCTACGGCTATCCGGAAGCCCCGACCGATGCGTACGCGATCCGGCGGCCCGCAGGCGTGTTGCTCGAGATTCCCCTCGCGACCACCACCGTCGCCGGGCTGCGGCTGCCGGCGGCGGGCGGCGGCTATCTGCGGCACCTTCCCATCGGGTTGATCCAGCGTGCACTGCGCGAGCACAGCGACCGCCGGGCGCCCGCCATGTTCTACATCCACCCGTGGGAAATCGACCCTGAGCAGCCTCGGCTCGCGGTGTCCCTCCTCACACGCGTGCGTCACTATCGCGGTCTGGCCAAGACGCTGCCCCGCCTCGAGCGGCTCCTCGAGGAGTTTCGCTTTACTTCCGTGGCGCGGCATTTCGGCATCCCGGAGGGCCCCGCCGCGCGCGAGGCCTGGGCAAGGGTGGCGGTCTGAAGGTCGAGCGCTTCGCGGGAGCCGCGGCCGAATGGGACGCCTTCGCTCGCGCGCAGCCCGGGTGGACCCACTTCCATCAGCACGGATGGAAAGACCTGATCGAACAGGTCTACGGCCACGAATGCGTATACCTGGCCGCCCGCGACGGATTGGGCCAGCTCGCTGGCGTGCTGCCGCTGGTGCGGGTCAAGAGCCTCGTCTTCGGGCACTACCTCGTGTCGATGCCGTTTCTCAACTACGGCGGTCCGCTCGGCACCGACGAGGGAATCCGCGCCGTGACGGACGAGGCCTGCCGGCTCGCCGACTCGGCCGGCGCCAAGCTCCTCGAGCTGCGCAGCCGGGTCGCGCTCCCGCTCGATCTTCCCGTGTCGCACCGCAAGATCACCGTCGTGCTCGACCTCCCGGAGGGCCGCGACCCGGCGCGGCTCTGGCAAGCGCTCGGCTCGAAGCTGCGCTCGCAGGTAAAGCGCCCGCAGAAGGAGGGTCTCGAGGTTCGCTTCGGTCCCGACGAGGTCGAGCCGTTTTTCCGCATTTTCGCGCGCCACATGCGCGACCTCGGCACCCCCGCGCAGCCGCGCGCGCTTTTCGACGCGCTCTCCCGACACTTCGGCGACAGCGTGTGGTTCGGGTGCGCCTACTTCGGTGACGAGCCGACGGCTGCAGGGTGCGGGTTCCGCTGGGGCGACGAGTTCGAGATGACGTGGGCGTCCGCCCTGTCGTCGTACAAGCGGCTCGCGCCCAACATGCTGCTCTACTGGGCCTTCATGGATCGGGCGGTGCGGGAGGGGCTCCGCACGTTCAACTTCGGCCGCTGCACCCCCGGCGCAGGCACGCACCACTTCAAGCGACAGTGGGGAAGCCGTGATGAGCCGCTCTGGTGGTACCAGCACAGCGCCGGCGGCGGCGCCAGCACTCCGTCGCCCGACGCGGGCGCGTACGCGCTTGGGGCGATGGCGTGGAAGCGCCTTCCCCTGGCCGTGGCCACGGCGTTGGGGCCGCGAATCGTACGTTTGATTCCCTGACCGGCTCGTGACCGCGCTCAGGGTGGTGCCCCCTGTTCATTCGCCGGTCACGCCGGGCGCAATGCTCGCGGGGGGCGGCGCCTGTCTTGGCGGGGCCGGAAGGGCCCGCGCCGCCGTGGTCGCCGCGCTGACCGAGCGCTTCGGACCCAAGGGCCTCCTCCTCACCGACAGCGGTACCAGCGCGCTCGCGCTCGCGCTCCGGGCCGGAGCGGCTCGAGCGCCCGGACCGGTCGCCCTTCCGGCGTATTCCTGCTACGACGTAGCCACCGCTGCCGATGCCGCCGAGGTCGACGTGCTGCTCTACGACCTCGACCCGGGCACGCTGGCGCCCGACGCGGCCGCGCTCCGTAACGTGCTCGACCGCGGCGCCCGCACGGTGGTGATTACCCACCTCTATGGCATCCCCGCCGGCCTGGCAGCGGTGAATGCGTTGCTCGCCGGCTACGACGCGGTGCTCGTGGAAGACGCCGCGCAGGGCGCCGGTGCCCGCCATGGCGGGCGCCCGCTGGGCTCGCACGGCTCACTCGCCGTGCTGAGCTTTGGCCGGGGCAAGGGCATCACGGCCGGACGGGGGGGCGCGTTGCTGGCCAACGATGCCGACGGACTCGCGGCGCTGGCACGCGCCGCCGAGCGACTCGGCCCCGCTCGGACGTCGGCCATCGAGCCGGTGGCGCTGTTTGCCCAGTGGCTGCTGGCCCGGCCCACGCTCTACGGCATTCCGGCGTGGCTGCCGTTTCTCGGGCTCGGCGACACGATTTATCGCCCGCCGCACGACCCGCGCGAGATGTCGACGTTCGCGCTGGGGGTCCTCAGCCGCTCGCTGGCCTCGGCGGATCGGGAGGCCGAGGTGCGACGAGCGAATGCCGCGCGGCTGCTCAGCGCCGCGAGCAGGTCCGGCGCCAGTGTGACGGCGGTACGCTCACCCGCCACGGCGATGCCCGGCTACCTTCGCCTGCCGGTGCTCGTGTCGGAACGGGCGCGGGAGCGCTTTCGGTCGAGCGCGGCCCGTCGTCTCGGAATCATGCCGGGGTATCCCGGCACGCTGGCCGAGCTTCACGGCTTCACCCGGGCTCGAAACGCGGGCGAGGCGTTTCCGGGCGCGCGTGAGCTCGTGGCATCTCTGTTCACGCTCCCCACCCACGGTCGCCTGTCGCAGGGGGATCTTGCGGAGCTGGAGCGTTGGATGGCAGGGCAGAATGGTTGACTACCAGCCACAACCGGCCGGTAGGTATACTTGCAACGCCATGCGGGATGGGACCTCACGTCAGGGCATACTTTGTGCACCTCCAGCCCCGAATGACTACCGCCCGCCGTTTCGCCTGACCCCGGTTCGAGAGCCCTGATACGCCGATGCCGAGCCCGAAAATCGAGGTTCGTGAAGTCTGGAAGAAATTCCACCGCGGTGAGCTCCATGACAGCCTCCGCGATCTGGTCCCGGATCTGGCGCGTCGCCTGGTCGGCCGGGCGCCGAGACGCGACGAGCTGACGCAGGACGATTTCTGGGCACTCAAGGATGTCAGCTTCGACGTGGCCCCGGGGCAGGCGATGGGCATCATCGGCCCGAACGGCGCCGGCAAGTCCACGATGCTCAAGCTCCTCACCAAGATCATGCGCCCGACACGGGGGTCGTGCGCGATCACCGGCCGTGTGGGCGCGCTCATCGAGGTGGCCGCCGGATTCCATCCCGATCTCACCGGCCGGGAGAACGTGTTTCTGCAGGGCGCGATCATGGGCATGCCCAAGGTCGACATCACTCGGAAGTTCGATGAGATCCTGGCGTTCGCCGGGATCGCCGAGTTCATCGACACCCCGGTCAAGCGCTATTCGAGCGGCATGTCAGCCCGGCTCGGCTTTGCGATCGCCGCGCACCTCGATCCCGAGGTCCTGATCGTGGACGAGGTGCTGGCCGTGGGGGACTTCTCGTTCCAGCAGCGGGCGTTCGGCCGGATCGAGTCGATGGTGAAAAGCGGCATTCCGGTGGTCGTGGTGTCGCACCAGCTGGACCGGGTCGCGACGCTGTGCACGCACGGCATTCTGCTCGGGCGCGGGGCCATCGTGCACGCCGGATCGCCGACCGAGTGTGTGGCCGCCTATCTCCGCACCGCCGGCGGCGCCGACGTCGTCCAGGATGGACGAAATCCCTTTCGCCTCGACCGCCTCAATCTTCAGTCCGCGCAGCCGCTCCGCTCGGGTGGCCCCGTGCGCTTTCGCATCGAAGGCCACGTCTCGGGGCGGGATGCGAAAGCCGAGGACACGGTGGGACTCCGCGTCCGGGCCGTGCAGACGGGCAAGGTTCTCTACGCCACCAGCACCCAGGACTGGCACCTCGCGATTCCTTCGGACGGCGACTTCGAGCTGGACGTCGATCTCCAGCTCAACGTCCCCGCCGGGGTCTACTCCTTCGAGAGCCACGTTTACAGCACCAGACTCAACAAGGACGTCATGGTCGGTCCCACGCTGGTGCTACCGGTAGAGCCGGGCGCCCCCTTCTGGGGGTCAGTGCAGATGAACGCCCGCATGGGCCTCGCCGGCCGAAAGCCCGATGCCCCCTTCGAGCCCGCTCGATAACCGGTCTGACCGCAGGGAGCTGGCGTGGCTGATCGCGATTCTCGGCCTCTCGCTCGCGCTCCGCATCGCGTTGGTTCCCGGCCGCTGGATCAATCCGGACGAAGGTGCGCACCTGATGGACGGCCGGCTCGCGCTTGACGGCCTGTTGCCGTTCGTGGATTTCGAGTCCCGCCAGATCGCCTACACCTACGTCCTTGCCGGACTGCTCAGCCTCGCCCGCGGGAGCTTCGAGGGTGTGCGGTGCGCGCTCGCTGCGGTCACCGTCGTCAACGTCTTCCTCGTCTACCTGATCGGTCGGCGCCTGTTCGATGGGCGGGCCGCGATGGCCGCCGCCCTGGTCTACGCGGTGCAGCCCCTCGCGGTCATCTGGTCGCCGATCGTCCACACCGAGCCGGTGACGATTCTCCCCACCTGCCTCGGGATCTACTGCCTCATCCGCCATCTCCAGACCCCCGGCGACCGCTTCGGCGTCCTGCTCGCGGGCGTGTTCCTGTCTCTTGCGTTCTACACGCGGGAGTCGGCACTCGGCGTCGTCGCCGCGGTCGTGCTCGTCCTCACGGTGGAGTCGTGGCGGAACCCGGGACTGCTCGCCCGCCGGTGCGGTCTGCTCGGGCTCGGCTTCCTGCTGCCCTGCGCCGGATTCACGCTCCTCTATCTCGGCCGCCTGGACCTTCAAGGCTGGTGGATGAGCTCGATCAATCCGCTCTCCATCCTGCGGGAGCACGTGCCGAATATCGGCAGGCACGGACTCGCCGCCACCGGATCCGGTGGGCCCGGCGCCACCGTCCGCGCCGAGCAGGACGCCTCGATCACCCTGGGCTACCTGCAGAGCGTCGCTCTGCTCTGCGCCGGGCTGCTCGCGGGTCTCGTCGCCGCCCTCGGCCTGGGTCCGGGCCGGCTCGGCGGCAACCGGTGGCGTGACCGGCATCCGCGCCCGGACCTGCTGCTCCTGTCCTGGATCGGCGGTCTGTTTCTGGTCTATGCGTACTGGAGCATGCATCGCGGCTTCTTCCCCCAGTACACCGAAGAGTTTCTTCCGCCTCTTGCCATCCTGACCGGGGCGGTGCTGGCCGGCCTGATCGAATCGGCCCTTCCGAACCTCCGCTTCGGGGTGGCGCTCGGGCTGCTTATCGCCTATCCCGTTGCCGCCTTTGCCCTGAGCCATTTCGCCGGACGCGAGCTGCCCGAGTACGCCTGCTTCGTGATCCCGGCGCTCGCGATCGCCCTCGCGCAGCTGGCACCGGAAGGGCGGACGCGGGCGTGGGCGGCCATCGCGGGAGGGCTGGTGCTGATGCTGGTTCTGAGCTCAGCCGCTGTGGGAGCGCCGATCGGCGTGCGGAGGGCGCTCAAGCTGGCGCTGATCCCCGGCGTGCTGGTCGGCACGTACGTCGCCCTTGGACGGAGTGAGCACCGACGGCGGCTCTTCCTCGCGTTCTCCGCCTGTTCGGCCTTCGCCGCGCTTCTGGGGTATTCGTTCAGCCGGGCCGGATCGATCATCGATCTCAAGTACGAGACGGTCTGGGCCCCGGAGACGCTCCACACCGTGGCAGACCTCATCCGACACGGCTCGAGCGAAGGCGACCGGGTGATGTCCGGGGCCGTGATCTGGGAGCTCGAGGCCGGGCGCCGCCCGTTCGCCAACGTGACGCATCCGCTCGGATTCCTGCTGGGGAACTCCGCGGGCGAGCCCGAGCGACTGGCGCGCGAGCTGGCAACCGCCCCGCCCCGATTCGTCGTGCTCGACGGCTACACCGAGCGCACGTACGGGCTGCTGTTGCCCGGCCTCACCCAAACACTGGCCGAACGATATCGGCTCGTTGCGGATTTGCCGGGTCTGCATTTCCCGGTGCGGGTGTATCAACTGCGGGAGGCCGGCGCGCCCTCGTGACGACTGTTTCGGTCGTGATCCCGAGCTACAACTCCGGCCGGCATCTCGCCCAGGCCGTTGCCTCGGTTCGGGCACAGCGCCGGGCGGTCGACGAACTCCTCATCGTCGACGACGGCTCGCAGGACGACTCCCCCCGGTTGGCCGCGTCCCTCGGCGCGACCTGCCTCTCCACCGGGCGCAATGGTGGTCCCTCCCGCGCGCGCAACGTCGGCGTGCAGTCGGCAAAGGGGGACGTGATTGCGTTTCTCGATGCCGACGACTGGTGGGATCCGGGTCACACCGAGGCGGTCATCGGCCTGCTCGACCGGTTTCCCGAGGCGGGAGTTGCCTTCGCGCGCATCCGACGGTGCGGCTCGTGGACCGGTGAGTCGGACCGGTTCATCCCCGAAGGCCAGCCGCTCGACGTCTTCTGGACAACGCTCCGGGACAACATCGTCCCGCAGATGGCGGTGGCGGCCCGGCGCGACGTGATTCTCGCCGCCGGCGGCTATGACGAATCCATGCGATTCGCCGAAGACTACGATCTCTGGCTGCGGCTGGCGCGGCGCCACGTCCTCTTCGTGTGCACCCACGAGGTGACCGCGAACTACCGCGGCCACGAGGCGCAGGCGAGCGAGCAACGGTTCAAGCTCGTGCGCGGTGCCTATGAGTCCCGAGCCCGCCTGCTGCGCTCGATCGAGGCGGAGGACCCGCCCACCGCCGAGCGGGTGCGTGAGGAGATGCGCGGGCTATGGGGACGCCTGATGAGCCAGGCCTGGCGCAGCCGGGATTCCGCGTTCTTCACGCTGGCACTCGGGCTCGGCCCGCTGGTGCCCGGCAGCGAGGCGCTGCAGCGCCGCTGGCGGCGCGCGCGCCGGTTCTGGCCGATATGGCTTGCGGCCACCCGGCTCTGGGACCGCGTGCCGCCGGGAGCTCAGAAGGCCTTGCGTGCGCCGCTCCGCGGATTGCTGCGTCTCTCATAGGAAGCCCATGTCGCTGCGTCTGACGGTCGCCATTTGCACCTGGAACCGCTGCGATCTGCTCCGCCAGACGCTGGAGCGGATGTCGCGGTTGTCGGTGCCGGCGGCGCTGACGTGGGAGCTGATCGTCGTCAACAACCGTTGCACCGACGCGACCGACGCCGTGCTCGCCGAGTTCGAGAAACGACTGCCCCTTCGGCGCGTCTACGAGCCCGAGCCGGGCCAGTCGAACGCCCGGAACGCGGCCATCAGGGAAGCACAAGGGGAGTACCTCGTCTGGACCGACGACGACGTGCTGGTGGATCACGCGTGGCTCGTCGCGTACGCCGCCGCCTTCGAGCGATGGCCGGACGCGACGTTCTTCGGCGGCCCTATCGAGCCCTGGTTCGAGGGAGAGCCTCCGGCCTGGCTCAAGGCCGGCATGGGCCGGGTAAACGCGGCCTTCGCCGTGCTCAACCTGGGCTCGGAGCCCGTGCGGCTCTCGGCCAAGACGTTTCCGTACGGCGCCAACATGGCCGTCCGGCGCGAGGTTTACCGGGACGTGACGTACGATCCCGGCCTGGGGCTTCGACCGGGAAGCTCGATGCGGAGCGAGGAGCTGGCACTCGTCCGGCACCTGGCTGCGTCAGGCAGGGAGGGGTGGTGGGTTCCGGGGGCTCGGGTCACGCACTTCATCCCGAAGGCCCGCCAGACCGTGGATTACCTGCGCGGCTACTACTTCGGCTGGGGCGAGTATCTCGGGCGGGGGGCGACGCCCCAGCGACCGGCCCTCCTGGGGCGGCCCCTGTGGCTCTGGCGCGAGCTACTGGAGTCCGAGGCGAGGTATCGGTTGTGGCGGGCGGTGGGCCGACCGGAGCGGTGGCTGGACGAGCTCAAGACCGCGAGCGCCGCCCGGGGGCGGTTCCGCTGGTACGCGGCCGGGTTTTCGGGTTGAGCCTCAGCCGGCCTTGGCTGGTGCGCGCGCGGCATCCGACGGTCTCGCCGGCACCGCCGGCGTCGGCTGTGGCGAGGCGAAGAGCCGCGCCAGGCTGTAACGGATCGCGCCCGACACTTCCTGGCGCAGGACCCGAAGCGGCACGGTACGCCAGTGCCAGTAGCAGCGCTTGAGGTACAGGGTTCGAGTCCGGCGCTCGAAGATGAATTTTGCGAAGTACGCGCCCCGCCCCCAGCTATAGTCCCGGACCAGCGCGGCTTCCTGGGCCGACGTCTTCCGCCCATGGTGGTGGTAGACGAGAAGCTCGGGGAAGTACCCGCCCACCCACCCGGCCATCGACGCGCGGGCCGCCAGATCGACATCCTCGCAAATGAACGGCGTGCCGGGCCCGAGCACGGGATCGAAGCCCCCGATCGTCTCCAGCACGTCCCGCCGAAACGCCATGTTGCAGCCCTGGATCTCCCCCGCCGTGATGAAGGTGCCGGCGGGGATGAACTGGGTCGTCGTCGTGGTCCGCACGGTCATCGGCAGATCAGTCGGATCGTGGAGCAGGATTCTTCCACCGCAGTAGCCCACGCCTTCGCGGTCGAAGATCTCCGCGAGCCGGTCGAAGTAGTCGTGCGTCACGTAGACGTCGTCGTCGATGAACGCGATCACGTCCCCGGTGGCCTGCACGAGCCCGGTGTTGAGCGCGCGGGACTTCCCGGGCCTCGGCTCGGAAAGAGCGATGAGCTGGAACGGCGCCCGGCGCGCATACTCCGCCAGAAAGGCACCGGTCCCATCGCGAGAGCCGTTGTCGACCACGATGACCTCGAGCGGCCCGGGGGCGCGCGCCTGACCCGCGGCGTCGAGACAGCGCTCGAGGCTCGCGCGCCGATCGCGCGTGGCGATGAGGAGCGTGACTCTCATGAGGGCAGCGGAATCGCCTGACCGGACGCGGCGGCGCGGCTCCGGTGCTCGTGGAGGCAACCGAGCAGATACGAGAACCTGAGTCCGGCGGCGAGGCTCCTGCGCCGTCCGGCAGGTAGCCTCAAGGCGTAGTTGGCCCCTCCCATGAGGGCCATACGCCACAGGTAGGCTGGGGCACCGAGGATGGGGCGGCCCCGGCGGGTGACGTACCAGTCCCAGCCCAGGCGTACGGCGCTCCGGCCGCTCCGGAAGGCGCGCCGAAGTAGCGACGCCGTCTCGAGCTGCGTCGGCAGGACCAGGTGCTGGATGGCCGCGTCAGGCACGTATACCGCTCCTACTCCGTGGTGCTTCATGAGGCGCACCAACAACTCCGTCTCCGACCCCATTGCATAGCTCGTACCGGCCGTCGGGCCGATGCCCTCGTCGAACCGAAGACCGGCCAGAAGCGCCCGGCGGACGGCGTAGTTCGGGCCGAACGGCGCATGGGCGAGGGGGCCTTCCCCCTGGGGCTGCACGAACTGGGGCAAATTGGCTCCCCGGAGGGCGCACTCCTTGAGCCATTCAGGCGTGCCCGCCGGGAACGTCAGAAGGACCGGCCCCCCGAGAATCCCGTGCTCCTTCCACCGATCGGCGGCCCCCGCCATTTCACGCACCCATCCCGGGCCCGGGACCACGTCGTCGTCACTGAAAATCAGTAATCGGCCGCGCGCCGCTTCCAATGCGCGGTTCATCGCGCGGTTCTTCCCGGGCCGCGGCTCCGTCAGGGCGACAAGCGGCAGAGTTCCCCGGGCCGATTCCAGGACGGCGGCGGTCCGGTCGGTGCTGCCGTTGTCGACGACGATCGCCTCCCAGGTGAGGCCGCCGACCTCCTGTCGGGCGATGTGACCCAGGGTATCCGCAAGCAGCGTCGCCCGGTTGCGGGTGGCGATGATGACGCTCACATCGAGATCGGGGGCCGCGCTCACCGCGGCGGCTCCGCGTACCGTTCCAGAGCGGCCAGGAGCGCGGCGACGTGCGCCGTGGACGAGTGCCCCGCCCGCACGAACGTCCGGCACGCAGCGCCCCACTCGCTCCGAAGTGCCGGATCAGCCGCCAGAGCACGCAACGCCGCCGCGAACCCCGGGACGTCGCCCTCGGGACGGAGCATGACCGGCCGGGCCGAGTCGGGCGGGAGCAGCTCCGGGATGCCGGCGTGGATCGTCGACACGATGGGCAGCCCCACCGTGGCTGCCTCGAGGATCGAGACCGGCGTGCCCTCGGTGTCGCCCGCTTCGCCGGTCTTGCTGGTGAGGAGGAACACCGACGCCTGCTCCAGCGCGCGCAGCGTCTCGTCGCGCGGAAGGGTCCCGCTGAACTCGATCAGCGAACTCACGCCGAGCGACGCAGCCAGGGCTTGAAGCTCACGGAGCAGGTGCCCTTCCCCGACGATCCGATACCGCCACGTCCCCTTGAGGGCGTCCTGCGCCTGGGCGAACGCGCGGATGGAGTCGTCCAGCCCCTTCTTGGCGACGAGGCGGGCGATCGACAGCACCTGGCCCCCGGCGGCAGCGGGCCGGGCGCTTCGGCCATCCAGCGCGTCGGACACGCCGAGGCGAACCACGCCGACTCGCTCCGGGGCGAAGC
>DATBQV010000126.1:0-2560 GCA_036560625.1 Gemmatimonadales bacterium | reverse complement strand
GTGGCAGTGCCGGGCGTGACCTCCTTCGGGATCGAGAGCAACACCAGCCCGTTCGCCGGCACCAACGCCCTCACCCAGTTCATCCTGGGCGGGCGCACGCAGGTGAAGGCGATGATGGACGCCCACCCGACGTTCGTTTCGGTGTGGGTGGGAAACAACGACGTGTTGGGCTCGCTCACGAGCAGCACCAACCCGGGCGACCCTGCGCTCGTGACACCGGAGGCCGTGTTCGAGGCGAATTACGGCCCCATCCTCGACAGCATCCAGAAGGTCGGGGCTCAGGCCGCCCTGATCGGGGTCGTGGACGTCACATCGATTCCGTATTCGACGCCCGGAGCGGTCTACTGGTGCCTTAAGACAGGGGTGTGCCCGGGTGTGCCCGCGGGCGGGTTCCCTCCGACGTTCTCGGTCGCCCTCAGTTGCGCGCCGAGGGCGGCGGTTCCTACGTCGAACGGCGACTCGGTGCTGGTGCCCTGGGTCGTCGGCGTGCCGCTGATCGCGGCCGCAGCGCAGGGCGCGTCTACGACGCTAGACTGCTCCGTGGACGCCGCGGTAGTCTTGCCCGCGGAGTTCAAGGGCCTTCGCAACGCCGCGGCGGGCTACAACACATACATCGCGGCTCAGGCCCAGCAGAGGGGCTTCGCCTACCTGGACATCAATCCCCCGCTCCTCGCCTACAAGGCGGCCGCGTCGGCAGCGGGGCAGCCGCCATTGATCACGACCTTCCCCTGCTTGCCCGGCGGCCCCTGCGGAGGCACCGTCAACGCAACGGCGAATGTTCTGTTCGGCCAATACTTCAGCCTTGACGGCGTCCACCCGTCCGGGGCCGCGCACCGGGTGATCGCCGACTCGCTCATCTCTGCCGTGAACGCGAAGTACGCAACGACCATCCCGTTCGCAGGGCCGTGAACAGTGAACGGTGAACAGGGGACATCCGAGCAGGGGCCCCGTTTACTGTTTACCGTTCACCGTTCACCGCTATTCTTCGCACCATGACCTCCTCACCCGGTTCCCCCTGGTCCCGCGATCGTGCATTGGCTCTCATGCACGAGTACACGGCGTCTGAGCCGCTCCGACGCCACATGTACGCCGTGGAGATCGCCATGCGCGCGATGGCCGAGCGCGCCGGCGAAGACCCGGATGCCTGGGGGCTCGTGGGCTTGCTGCATGACTTCGACTACGAGCGATTTCCCAACGACGCGCACTCGCCCACCGAGGAGCATCCGAGCGAGGGCGTGCGGCTTCTGGCCACCCGGGGGCTCCCCGAGCCGATGCAGCGCGCGATTCTCGGACACGCCAACTACACCGGTGTGCCCCGCGACACGGCGATGGCGAAAGCGCTCTTCGCGGTCGATGAGCTCTCGGGGTTCCTCGTGGCCTGCGCGCTCGTGCGGCCGTCGAAGAGTCTGGCCGACCTCGAAGTCTCCAGCGTGAAGAAGAAGCTCAAGGACAAGGCCTTTGCCCGTGGTGTGAGTCGAGAGGACATCCAGCGCGGCGTCGAGGAGCTGGGGGTGACGCTCGAGGACCACATCGGCTTCATGCTCACCGCTCTGCGCCCCCACGAGCACCGGCTCGGCCTGGGCCTCGGATGACCGGGGGCGGGCCGTCGCGGGCGGCCCGCGTCATCGAGGCCGCGCTCAACCGCGCCGCCGGCGGCCGCCCGATCCCGGGAAACCGCGTCCACCTCCTGGTGGACGGCCCCGAGACCTATGACCTGATGCTCGATCTGATCACCACGGCCGAGCGGTGGATCCACCTCGAGAACTACATCATCCGCGACGACGTCACCGGTTGGCGTTTCGCGGAGGCGCTGGCGTCGCGGGCGCGAACCGGATTGCCGGTTCGCGTGACGTACGACCGGTTCGGCTCAATCGCGACGGGCGGCAAGTACTGGCGCTTTCTCCGGAGCGCCGGCGTCGAGGTCCGCGGATTCAATGAGCCGCACCTGCTCCGGATCTTCGCGAACCTCACCCGCAATCACCGTAAGCTTCTCGTCGCCGACGGCGCCAGCGCGGTGATCGGTGGTCAGTGCATCGGTGACGAATGGGCGGGCGATCCGATCAAGGGTATCCCTCAATGGCGGGACACGGCGGTCGAGATCCGGGGTCCCGCCGCGATCGCGCTGGATGCCGCCTTCGCGGTGACCTGGGATCTGTCGGGGCCGCCTCTCGCGGCCGACGAGCTCGCCGGCGAGGCCGAGCCCTGCGGCGATGCCGATATCCGCGTTGTGGTTGGGGAGCCGGGACGTGAGCGGGCGTACCGGGCGCTCGAGTACCTGACGGCCGGAAGCATCGGGCGGCTCTGGATTACGGACGCGTACCTGGTGCCGCCGCCTCGACTGTTCCAGGCCCTGCTCGACGCCGCGCGCGATGGCGCCGACATCCGCCTGTTGGTGCCCGGCACGAGCGACGTCCCGCTGGTCCGCAACATTACCCGGACCGGCTACCGCCGGCTGCTCCGGGCAGGCATCCGCATCTTCGAGTGGGACGGGCCGATGCTGCACGCGAAGACGCTGGTCTC
Source organism: Gemmatimonadales bacterium (assembly GCA_036560625.1). Classification (GTDB taxonomy): domain Bacteria; phylum Gemmatimonadota; class Gemmatimonadetes; order Gemmatimonadales; family GWC2-71-9; genus DASQPE01. Next base: position 40 of record DATBQV010000126.1, on the reverse strand, counting down.
CGACCGGCGCTGGTCCCGGATCGGCACGAGCAACCTCAAC
>DATBQV010000125.1:0-5993 GCA_036560625.1 Gemmatimonadales bacterium | reverse complement strand
GCGGCGTTGGCCGGGCGAGTGCGCGTGACGGTGGAAGACCCGCGGACGCTCCTCGTACGGTTCCATGACGCATACCCCGAGCAGCTCTACGATGCGACGTATCTGGTGCGGGTGCTGCCCCGCCACGTCTGGGAGGGTGTCCCGCGAGCGGCATGGCTCGCGGATACCACGACGGCTCGGCTGGTTGGCTCGGGGCCCTTCCGCGTGCGCGAATGGAAGCGGGGTCAGTATCTGACCCTCGAGGCCCGAGGCGAATCGAGCATCAGGACCATCGTCTGGCGGTTCACCAGCGATCCCGACGCGGCGCTCAACCTGGTGCTCGCGCACGAAGCCGATCTCATGGAACTCGCCGCCGCGCCACAGGGGATCCCCCGCGTGGCCGCGGACACGGCGCTCCGGCTCCTACGCTACCCGTCGTCCGCCTACGGCTTCCTCGGTTTCAATCTCAGCGACGCGGGCGATCGGCCTCATCCCATTCTCGGCGATCGTACGACTCGGCGGGCGCTCGCCATGGCCGTCGACCGATCGACGCTGGCACGGTCGGCGTTCGACACCGGCGCGGTCGCGCCCCCGGGCCCGATGTCGCGGCTGCTCTGGATCTGGAGCGACGACATCCGCCCGTTGCCCTTCGACACGGCTGCGTCGGCGCGCGCGCTGGATGCCGCCGGTTGGCGCCGGGGGCCGGACGGCGTCCGCCGAAAGGGGACACGCACTCTCGGCTTCGACATTCTGGTGCCGTCGACCAGCAGCGTGCGCCGCCAGCTGGCGCTCGCGCTCCAGGCGATGTTCGCCGCGGCGGGCGCCAAGGTCACGGTGACGGCGGTGGATTTTCCGGTGTTCCAGGAGCGACTGCAACAGCGGCGATTCGATGCCTACATCGGTGCGTGGCTCGATGACCCGAGCCCGCGGGGGCTCACGGATCAATGGACCCGGGCCGGATGGGGGGCACTCAACTACGGGCACTACGCGAATCCGGGCTTCGACACACTGTTCGCCCGCGCCGGTCGACTCCCTGATGCGGCGGGCGCACGCGCAGCCTATCGAGAGGCGATGGACACGCTGAACGCGGACGCCCCCGCGGTCTTCCTCTATACGCCCACCAACGCGGCGGCGGTGAGCGGGCGGCTGAGCGGCGTCCGGATCGACCCCTACTCGTGGTTGAGCACGTTGCCGAACTGGCGAGTCCGCTAGCAACCGAGAGCCCGGGGCGGGATCTGTGGCCGGGTTGCTGTGGCGCGGGCTCCCGCGCCTCGCCGTGCAGGGATCCGCAGGGCGCCATCAGGATCGAGTGACTCGAAATCTGACGCCGACCATTGGCGCGCTGGGCCGCAACTTCCACCCCCTCAATTGTTGACGGTGCCGACTTCCTGACCAGTGTTGCGTCTTTTGACATGCTGGTCTGACGAGGGCATCACACTTGCTTCCACCATCTCCACTCAATGTCCCGCGTACCGGCGCCCCGGGGTTCACCACCTCGCGGGCGACCGGCGGCCCGCTCAGCGGCCGCGGTATCGTCGCATGGCCAGACACTGGCAGGGGGATAGCACGATGCGCTCGTTGACCCGTCCGCTCGTCTCGATGCTTCTCGTCGGCGCCCTCCTGATGGTCGGCGCGAGCTGCGCGAACGACGAATCGCTCACCGGCCCGTCGTCCCCGGCGGCCTCGGCCGCCGCGACTGTGGCACCGGACGCCAAGCTGGAATCGCTGATCGATCCCGCGCTCCAGACCGTCCTGGGGACGCTCCAGCTGCTCACGTGCTCCCGCCAGTCGTACGCGCAGACGACCGTGGTCATCGGCCCGGCCGGTGGTCAGATCGTCGTGGGTGCGCACCGGCTGGTGATTCCCGCCGGAGCGCTCTCGGCGCCGGTTCGGATCACGGCCGAGCAGGTGTCCGGGACCGTGAACTCGGTCCGGTTCTCGCCCGAGGGGCTCAAGTTCGCGAAGCCGGCGACGCTTACGCTGAGCTACGGCAACTGCTTGCTGACGCCGTTGAGCAAGCGGGTCGTGTACACCAGCGAGCAGCTGCGCATCCTCGAGGTCGAGAAGTCCCTTGACCTGCGGCCGACCCGCACCGTCACGGGCCTCATCAACCACTTCTCCCGGTACGCCGTTGCGTACTGACCGGCCCGGACTCACCGTAGTCCCCGCGCCCAAGGGAGCTGCGGGACGGGGACGCAGCGAGCCGACGCCCCCGGCTACGCTGCTGCAGCAGGCGCGGGAGCAGGAACTGGCCGGCAGCCTGGCTGACGCGATTGCTCAGTACGTCGCGGCGATCGAGGGGGCGGAGTCGGGCGGAGAGGTGCGGCTGCTTGCCGAGGCGCTCCGCCGCCTTGCGGTGGTGCGGCACCGGCGCGGCGAGCGCGAGGCCGCGAGCGTCCTGTGTGAGCGGAGCCTTGCCGTCGCCAACGATGCGGCGGACCCGGTGCTGGCCGGTGAGGCGTTGAATACGCTGGCCGGCTTCGATTTCGAGAGCGGCGCCATCGACGTCGCCCGGGGGCGGTTCTACCGGGCACTCGAGCTGGGCGGCTCGAGCGCGGAGCTGCGCGGGCGCATCGAGCAGAATCTCGGGATTCTCGCCAACATCCAGGGCAATCACGACGAGGCTCTGGCCCACTATCAGCAGTCGCTGTACGCCTTTCAGCGCACGCGGGACGACCACGGCTGCGCGATCGCCTACCACAACCTCGGCATGGTCAGCGCGGATCTGGGCAAGTGGGAGGCGGCGGAGGACTACTTTCGCCGCTGTCTCGAGATCACGGCCGCGGTCGGTGACGTGCACCTCTCCGGCCTTGGCCTGCTCAATCGGTCGGAGGTTCACCTGGCGCGGCAGCGTTACGAAGACGCCCGCACCGACGCGGAAGCGGCCCTCCGGATCTTCGACCGCCTCGGCACCCGACTCGACAAGGCCGATGCCTACAAGGTGATCGGGCGCGTGTATCGGGAAACCGGGCGCTGGGCCCTGGCGGAGGCGCGGCTCACCACGGCGATCGAGCTTGCCGTCAGCACCGACTCGGTGCTGAGCGAAGCAGAGGCCTCGCGCGAGCTCGCGCTGCTCTACCAGGTGATGGGACGCAATCAGGAGGCGCTCCAGCTGCTGAGCTCCGCCCACCGGCTCTTCGGCCGCCTCAACGCGCGGCTGGACCTGGTCGATGTCGCGCGCCGGGTGGAGCGGTTGGAAGAGACCTATCTGGCCGTCGTGCGGGACTGGGGCCAGTCGATCGAATCAGCGGACAGCTACACCTTCGGTCACTGTGAGCGCGTGGCGGGCTACGCCCTCGCCGTTGCTCAGGCCCTCGGGATGGACGAGGCCCAGCAGACCACCGTCCGGATCGGCGCATACCTGCACGACCTCGGCAAGGTCCGGGTGCCGCACGAGATCCTGAACAAGCCGGGCCTCCTGTCGCGCGAGGAATTCGACATCATCAAGATGCACCCGGTCTGGGGCGTCGAGCTGCTCGCCAAAGTCGACTTCCCCTGGGACATCAAGCCGATCATTCGCTGGCACCACGAGAAGCACGACGGGACGGGATATCCGGACCGGCTGCGGGGGGACGAAATCCCGCTCGCGGCACAGGTGATCTGCATCGTGGACGTCTACGACGCGCTGACGACGACGCGAAGCTATCGCGCCGCCATGACGCCGGTCGAGGCGATGGGGCAAATGGAGGAGTCCCGCCAGTGGTGGCGGCCCGATGTGTACGAGGCGTTCTGTCGGAGCGTGGCGCCCACGACGGACTGAGCGCAGCGGCGCTGTTGGGAGGCGCTAGACGAGGCTCTTGGTGTAGACCACCAGGTCGTCACCCGGTGCGTAGAAGTCGGGAATTCGGGCCGTGGTCCGGTAGCCGCGGGCCCGGTAGAAGGCGCGGGTCGCCGCGTAGGCGGCGCGGCCCGCGGTTTCGACGACGATGAGGCGGGCCCGACCGGCCAGGCGCCGCTCCATCTCCGCCAGCAGCGCTGTGCCCACGCCGCCGTGCTGGACCGCAGGGTCGACCGCCATCCAGTAGAGATCGTAGGTACCCGACGTACATGGGGTCGGACCCCAGCAGATCCAGCCTACGAGACGGCCCCCGACATCCGCGCCGAGGGCCGTGTAGTCCCGTTCTATGTCGGTGGTGCTGGCTCCGGTGGTTGCCCCGTCGAAGACCTCCAGGGCCACCGGCACTTCGGATGCGTGAAAGACGCCGACGGTCCGGGTGATCGCTTCGATGCGCTCGCGGTCGCGGGGCACGAGCCCGCGGATCGAAGGCCGGGCCAGCGTCTGCGTCAGGCGGCCGGAACCCCGCTGACCAGCTCGGCGGCAAACCGGCTGGGCTGCATCCGGGTGAGCGCCTCATCGACGATCCGGTTGACCAGCTCGTCGTAGCTCCACCCGAACGCTTGTCCCATACGCGCGAGCCCGGCATTGCTGGACAGGTCCGGCGACGGGTTGACCTCCAGCACATACGGCTGCCCGTCTTCGGTGACCCGGAGATCGACGCGGCCGTATCCCTCCGCGCCGGCCAGGAGCTCCCAGGCGCGCCGTGCCACGTGGGCCAGCCGTTTCGAGAGCTCGGGCGGTACGTCGGCGGGGCAGACGGGCACGGTGCCGAGGTCGTCCAGGCTCCCCGTGCTCCACTTGGCGGCATAGGTGACGATGGGCCAGGCCTCCGCCGGCATCGAGTCGAAACGGATCTCCGAAACCGGCAGCATCTGACGGCCGACGAACCCGATGTTGAACTCACGACCGGGGACGTACTGCTGGATCATCACGTCCTCGAACTGCTCGGTCATCTGGGCCACCCGCTTGCGAAGCGCCTTGCGCGTCGTGCAAACCGCGCGGCCGTCGATGCCCACGCTGGCGTCCTCGGCGGCGGGCTTCACGATGGCCGGGAGCGGGAAGTCGCCCGGGATCGAGTTGCCCTGCGTGAGAACGAAGCTGGGGATCGGGACCCCGGCATTCCGGAGCAAGGTGTTGGCGACGTGCTTCCGATGGCAGACGGTGACCGGCCATGCCCGGCAGCCGGTGAACGGGAGGCCGGTGAGCTCGAGCGTGTTGACGACGAAGTCTTCGTACTTGGCGTGGCCGTTGATGCCCTCGCAGAGATTGACGATCAGATCGGCTTTGCGGGCGCGGGAGAGCCAGCGGAACTCGCCCAGGCGTACCGGCACGAGCTCGACCTCGTGATCGCAGCGGCGGAGCGAGTTGCGGACCTCGTGCACGTTGCTGAGCACGGCGGCCACATCCTGCGGGCTCCATTCTGCGCTGCCGGCGTCGTAGATGATCGCTGCTCTCATGAAGGCACCCCAGCCAAGAGTGAGCCGCCGCTGATGCGCCGCCAGGCGATGTCCGCCACCGTGCAGATCAGCTCGTCGTATGACATCCCGGCCGCAGCCGCGGCTTTCGGGAAGCAGGAGTTGTCCCGCGGGTCCGGGAGGATGCCCGGGAGCGGATTCAACTCAACGACCATCGGGCGACCGGCGGCATCGCATCGAAGATCGACGCGGCACCAGTCGCGGCAGTCCAGGGCATGGTACGCGCCCAGCGCGGCCTCACGGACCTGCTCGGCGAGTGCTTCGGGTACGCGGGCCGGGCACTCGAAGATCTCGAGCGGATGGGCCGGCGTGTCCCAGAGCCACTTCGCTTCATATCCGTAGATCGGCGGGGCGCCCCGCGGAAGCGTGTCGAAGCGCAGGCCCACGACAGGCAAACACCGTGCCTCATCTGCGTTACCGAGGATGGCGACGGTGAACTCGCGCCCCGGCAGGTAGGTCTCGATGAGCACCGGTTCCCGATAGGTAGCGAGGAGGTAGTCGACCTGGGTCGTGAGCTCGCCGCGGTTGTGGCAGACGCTCTTGCTGGAGACGCCCTTGCCGGAACCCTCGAACGCCGGCTTGACGAAGAGGGGGAAGGGCAGGCGCGTGGCTCGGGCATCGGCGACGCTGCGAGCAAGCCGGAAGGGCGCGGTCGGCACGCCGTAGCGCTCGAGGATTTCCTTGGCGCGACCCTTGTGGAG
>DATBQV010000124.1:0-6471 GCA_036560625.1 Gemmatimonadales bacterium | reverse complement strand
GTGCCCCACAGGTAGTCCCCGCTCACTTCGCCGATGAGCATGCCGGTGGGTCCCGTGCGCCGGGCGAGCCGTCGCACGAGATAGATCCGCGCGACGCCGTTGGTGAACTGCGTCACGATCCGGGGGTTGCCCGCCGTCAGCTGGGCGCTGTCGGCCGCCGAAAGCGTAGGCAGCTCCCACAACTGGCCGAACACCGCCGTACGCTTGCCGTCGTCTCCCAGAAACTCGAGCGCGTTGAACCGGCTCCGGGCCAGGAGGTCGAGCCCGGCGATGATGGTTCGGCTGGCCTCAGGGTCCTTGGCCGGCGCGGCCGGAGCCGTTGGAGCGGGCCCCTTCTGCGCGTGATCCATCATGACCCCGCCCAGCGCGATCCGCCCGTCGGTACGCGCGCCCTGGATCTGGTTGCCGGGGCGCACCCGTTTGGGCCGGCGCACGGGCGGCGGCGCAGCCGGCTTTGGCGGGGGTGGCACCAGCTCGGCGATCGCGCGGGGCGGGATGCTCTTGAGCGTGGCTTCGAGCAGCAGGAGCCGCTCGAACACCGCCCGGCCGAGGGCCTTGTTCGCCTGGAGCAGCCGGGTCCGGCTCTGGAGTTCCAGCTGCCGGGTCATGTGGCGGAACGACAGGAAACCGAACAATCCGATCGGAACGAGCGCGCAGCCCACGAAGAGCGCGAACAGGCGGCGCCCGAAGCGGCTTCGGAAGAGACTCGACCGGAAGTTCACTGGAGCTCGTGTCGGCGGAAAGGGCGAGTGAGCGGGGGGCAAATGACATGCCCCCGCCGACCTTCACGAGCAAGCCTAAGTGCAAGCGCTACTTAGAAATGGATGGCTGGGGAGGACCAGCGCTACCGATCTGGTGGTTCGCGGCGATCGTCGCCGGCTCCATGGGGAGGCGCGCGCGAAGCGCGCGGACACGCCCGGCGTCCACGGTCCCGCTCCGTCCGCCGGCGCACGCCGCCCCCCGCACCCCCACGATGTCCGGTTCCAGGGCCCCGATCCGGGCCAGGTCCCGGAGGCCGAGGCTGCCGGCCAGAGCGACCTCGAGACCGGCCGAGCGCCCGGCGCGGACCCAATCGCGGAGCCGGGTCTCCGGCCAGAAGTCGAGGAGGGTTCGGCCGTCCTTGGTGGCGGTGTCGAGCAGGATTCCCGCGGCCCCCGCCTGTCGGGCGCTCCGGAGGATCACCGCCGCTGAGCGGTCGCGATCCGCGCAAGCGACGGCAACCAGGCGGGGTCGTGCCGGATGGGAGGCCGCAGCGTCGGCAGCCGCGTGGAGGAGCATGAGCAGGTCGCCCTCCCCGGCGACACCGTCGAATCCGAGCTTCACGTAGGCGGTGGTGCGCCGCTGCATGCGGAGCGCGGCGAACGCCGCCCGGATGGCTTCGACCGACTCGACGTCGCCCAGGGCCACGCTCAACGAGACGTGAGGCGGCACCTGAGCGTCGATGGCTGCGAGAACATCATCCGCCACCGGGCCGAGTGTTCCTCGGCTCGGGTCCTTTGCGTCGACGATGTCCGCGCCCCCGCTCAGGGTGGCGTGGACCTCATCCGGGCTGCGAACACTCACCAGCAACCGCACGGGCCTCTCCCTTGTGAGTTGCTAACGCAATGATATGTTAGCGCTTAGAAGTTATTCGTCCGAGCTCATCGGCGGGAGGTACCGTGGCGCAGCAGGCGGATGGCGGGGGAAGCGGGGACCGGCGCCTGGCGGGCAAGGTCGTTCTCGTCACCGGAGGCTCGAGCGGAATAGGACGCGCGATCGCCGTGGCGAGCGCCAGGGCCGGCGCCGGCGTGGCGCTGACCTACCGCGAGAACGCGCACGGCGCGGCGGAGACCGCCAAGCTCATCGCGGCCGCGGGACAGCGGGCCGAGATCCGCCGGTTGGACCTGGGCCGGACCGATACGCTGGAGGGGTTCGCCAAGGATCTTCGAGCGACGCTCGGCGGCATTGATGTGTGGGTGAACAACGCCGGCGCGGACATCCTCACCGGCAAGTTCAGGAACCTCTCTCGGCGCGAGAAGCTTGATCTCGTTCTCGACGTGGATCTTCGGGGCACGGTGCTCGCCTCCTGGGCCGCGGTGGACCTGATGCGGGCGCAGGGACGCGGCGGCCTCATCATCAACCTGTCGTGGGACCATGTCGGACAGGGCATGGCAGGCGAGAACCCGGTGCTCTATTCCGCCGCGAAAGGCGGGATACTGAGCTTCAGTCGCTCGCTCGCGCGGGACGTGGCCCCGGACATCCGGGTCAACGTGATCGCCCCCGGGTTCATCGCCACCGCCTTCGAGCAGGAAGCGCCGTCCGGTTGGCGGCGGCAGGTCACTGAGGCCACCCCGCTCAAGCGATGGGGCACCCCGGAGGACGTGGCGGGGGCCGCGGTCTACCTCGCCTCCGACGAGGCCGCGTTTCTCACCGGGCAGGTGATTATGGTCAACGGAGGAGTGGTGATGTAGCCGACGAGCAACGAGGAGACTGTCATGCCGACCACCAAAGAGCGCACGTACAACGACGCGGAAATCGCCGAGCGGCTGAAGGCGCTGCCGGGCTGGTATTACGAGGATGGCTGGATCCGCCGGGTCTACAAGACCGACGGCTGGCCGACCACGCTGATGCTGGTGAACACGATCGGCTACCTCGCCGAGGCGGCGTACCATCACCCTGACCTCTCGGTCACCTGGGGCCGGGTCATCGTGAAGCTCCAGAACCACGCCGCCGGGGGCATCAGCGACAAGGATTTCGAGCTCGCGCGGAAGATCGAGGATCACGTCCTCTGGCGGCCCAGTGGCGGCGCGCTGGAGGGCACGCCGAACAAGTGGGTTCGCCCCGGAGACCCGCGATAGGCGGGCTCCCGGCTTCGCCGCTCCGCCGCGTCCTGTTCGTCACCGGCAAGCTCGCCGAGCCGGCGCTGCGGCGCACGCTCGCCGACATGGCGCCTCCGTTCGCGGCGGATGTGGCGGTTCTCAAGATCACGGTCGCCGCGCTCATGACGACGCCGTGGATCGCGCGCTTCCTCGAGGTCCCCCGCGAAACCGATCTCGTGCTCATCCCCGGCCTCTGCGAAGGCGACGCGTCCGTGATCGCGGACCACGTGGGTGTACGGACTGAGAAGGGCCCCAAGGACCTGCGCGAAATTCCACGGTACTTCGGCCGGGCGGCCGCCGCGCCGGACTACGGCGCCTACTCGATCGACATCCTCGCCGAGATCAACAACGCCCCCAAGCTCTCCCGGGCCGCCATTCGACGCGCGGCGGACGCCTTCCGCGCGAGCGGCGCCGACATCATCGATCTCGGCTGCACGCCCGGGTTCTCCTTCCCTGCTTTGGCTGAGGTCGTTCGTGAGCTGCGGGGAGACGGCTTCCGGATAAGCGTGGATTCGTTCGACCCGGACGAGATCCGCACGGCGGTGGGGGCCGGTGCGGAGCTGGTACTGAGCGTGAACGGGACCAACCTGGACGTGGCGCGCGACGTAGCCGCGGCCGGCGGCAGGGTTGTGGTGATTCCGGACTTCGGTGCCGGCCTGGAGACGCTCGACCGTAACATCGAGCGCCTCGATGCCTGGGGCGTGCCGTACCTCATCGACCCCGTCATCGAGCCGATCGGCTTCGGGTTCATGGCCTCGCTCGAGCGCTACGCGGAGGTGCACCGCCGCTATCCCGGCGCCGGGCAGATGATGGGCGTGGGGAACATCACCGAGCTCACCGCGGCCGACAGCACCGGCGTGAACGCGTTGCTGCTGGCGATCGCGGAAGAGGTCGGGGTCCGGGCGGTGCTCACGACCGAGGTGATCCCCTGGGCCCGCGGTGCCGTCCGAGAGATCGACGTCGCCCGTCGGCTGATGCACTACGCGGTGGAGCAGAAGCGCGTCCCCAAGGGGATCGACGATCGCCTGGTCACGGTGAAGGACCCCGAGGTGCTGGCCTATTCCGAGGCCGAGCTTCGCGAGCTACAGGCGGCCGTAACCGACCCGAATTTCCGGATTTTCGCGGATCGCGAGGCCATCACGGTCTTCAATAACGAGCTGTTCGTGCGCGGCACGGACATTCAGGAGATTTTCGCACAGCTGGGCGTCGAGGAGGCGACGCACGCCTTCTATCTGGGCCGGGAGCTCATGAAGGCGAAGCTCGCGCTCACCCTGGGGAAGACGTATCGGCAGGAGGGCGCGCTCGCGTGGGGCTATCTCACGCCACCGGACGACCCGAAGGGCGGGCACGTGAAGCTCACCCAGCGCTCCCGCCGCCGGCGCGCGGCGTCGAAGGAGCCCGAGTGAGCCGCCTGCCGGTGGCTGAGCGACTCGATGCGGTCCCCGACGCCGTCGCCGCCGCCGAGCGTTTCGCCGATCTCCCGTTCCTGCTGCTGCTCGACAGCACGGCGGACGCCGAGCGGACCGGGCGGTACTCCTTCCTCACGGCGGACCCGTACGCGGTGATCCGAAGCCGGGGGCCCGTCGCGGAGCGGCTCGACCGGGGTGCCGGGTGGACGCGACTCGGCACCGATGCCCTGAGCGCCGTGCGCGCCGCCCTCGCGCCCCTCGCCACCGACGCGGTGCCGGGGCTTCCTCCGTTCCAGGGTGGTGCCGCCGGCTATATCGGGTACGATTGGGGCGCCACGCTCGAGCGCCTGCCCGAAGCGCGCTACGACGATCTCGCGATTCCGGACGTGATCCTCGGGTTGTACGACTGGGTGCTCGCCTGGGATCACTGCGAGCGCGCGGCCTGGATCATTTCGACCGGCGCCCCCGCTTCCGGCTCGAACGCCGAACGCTCGGCCCGCGAGCGGCTGGAGTTGGTTCGTGGCCGGCTCGCGCAGCAGACGGAAACCCGGCCGCGCGGCCCCAGCCGCGGCCGCGCGCCGGGGCGATCGAGCGCGGACGCGCCATCCTATCCCGTGCTCGGCGTCGAAGGCGGCGAGGAGATCGGCCTCCGCTCCACATTCACCCACCGCGGCTACTTGACCGCCGTGGCGCGGGTCCGCGAGTACATCCTCGCCGGCGACATCTTCCAGGCGAATCTCTCGCAGCGCTTCGAGGCCGTGCTCGCGGAGCCCCCGCTCGCCCTCTACCGCAGACTTCGACGCACCAACCCCGCCGCGTTCGGTGCGTACCTCGACTTCGACGGGCTCCAGGTGCTGAGCGTCTCGCCGGAGCGGTTCCTCCGGTTGTCCGGGACCCACGTCGAAACCCGCCCCATCAAGGGCACGCGCCCGCGCGGCCTTGGCCCGATGCACGATGCGCTTCTGGGCCGCGTGCTGGCCGAGAGTGACAAAGACCGGGCCGAAAACGTCATGATCGTGGACCTGCTGCGGAACGATCTGTCGCGCGTGTGCCGGCCGGGGACGGTGCGGGTCCCGGAGCTGTTCGCGCTGGAGCAGCATCCGACCGTGCACCACCTGGTCTCGACCGTCGTCGGCGAGCTGGAAGCGGGGGAGGATGCGGTGGACCTGCTCAGGGCCACGTTCCCCGGCGGCTCGATCACCGGGGCGCCGAAGGTACGGGCCATGGAGATCATCGCGGAGCTCGAGCCCACCCGGCGGGGGGTGTACTGCGGGTCGCTCGGCTATCTCGGGACGACCGGCGCGATGGACACCAGCATCGCGATCCGCACCGCGGTCGTCCGGAACGGGCTGGTGTACTTTCAGGCCGGCGGCGGCATCGTGGCCGACTCGGAGCCCGAGGCGGAGTACCGCGAGACGCTGGACAAGGCACGGGGGATAATCCGGGCGCTGGGACCGTCATGATCCTGCTGATCGACAACTACGATTCGTTTGTCTACAACCTCGCCCGGTATGTACGAGAGCTGGGGGCCACGCCCGTGGTGCGCCGGCACGACGCCGTGACGCCGGACGAGATCGAGGCGCTTCGCCCGACCCACATCATCATCTCCCCCGGCCCGTGCTCGCCCAAGGAAGCCGGCGTGTCGACGGAGGTCGTGCGCCGGCTCGGCGGCTCGATCCCCATCCTCGGCGTCTGTCTTGGACATCAATGCATCGGCGCGGCCTACGGCGGCGAGATCGTGCGGGCGGGCCGACCCATGCACGGCAAGACCTCGCAGATCCATCATGACGGCAGCGGCATCTTCGAGGGACTTCCCAGCCCCTTCCCGGCGACCCGCTACCACTCCCTCGTCATCGCGCCCGGCTCCCTGCCCCCTGTGCTGCGGGTCACGGCCACGTCCGAGGACGGCGAGATCATGGCGGTGCAGCACCGCGAGCATCCGGTCATCGGGGTTCAATTCCACCCGGAATCGGTGCTGACCGAGCACGGGTACGCCATGCTCGCCCGTTTTCTTGGCGCGCCGCTCGCGACGGCCGGGGCGCTCCCGGTGGGCGCCGATGGCGGGCTCGGACTCTCCGCCATCGGCTACCACGCATCGGCGGAGGGGCTGGACCGGCGGCGCCGGCCCCGCGCCCACGAAGCGCCCTGGTACGTCCCGCCGGGCACCTGACCCCGGATCGAGCATCCATGCACGCACGCACATC
>DATBQV010000123.1:0-3226 GCA_036560625.1 Gemmatimonadales bacterium | reverse complement strand
GATCCTGGTGCGCTGAGCCGACGCAACGAAGTGTCGAGATACCGCACCCATCGACGCGGTTGGCTGACAGGCCAAGTGGCTTAGCGTAAATGCGTTAGGAAATGATCCTGGCTGGCCCGGAAGCTGCCCCCTCGGGGGTGGGAACGGGTCCGATGGGTTGTCGCCGGGAGGTCAGGTTGGCTGGTGGCAGAAGTCTCGCAATCTCGCTCGGCCTGAGCGCGCTGGCCGCGATCCCTGCGGCGGCCCAGGCTCGGGCGACGATTACGGTCGCCGCCACGGTGGTCGATCTGAGCCAGGCCCAGGCGAACCTCCAGGCCACGACCAACCTCGCCGTCCGGACCGCGGCGGCTCCCACCGGCACCACCGCACCGTCCCGCAGAGACACCGGAACCGCCTCCATTCTCCTGAGCTATGCCGAGGGTAGCGCTCCTGCCGCGCCGTCGGACCCGCTGCTCGCCACCATCATCTACTGGTAGGCCCCTGAGTCTCGGCCGCTTCGCGGCCGCATGTGGCGACGCTCGCCCGGCCCGACCAGATTCCACGCGTCGTGATCGCCGCGCTCCTGGTTTTCCTCGCTCCGGTTGTCGTCCCTCCCGCGCCCACTGCCACCGCAGCGGATACGGTGGATCACGGCGTGTCTCGTCGCCTCGCGAAGTGGCGTGCCCGCACCATACGCGACGTCCGCTATGATCTCGCGCTCGACGTAACGGCCCTCGACAGCGCCGTCGGTACGGTGACGGTGCGCTTCCAGCGCATCGGAACGGACAAGGCGGTGCTCGACTTCCGTGGCCGGCACCTCACCCGGGCCGTGGTGAACGGGCGCGAGCTCCCGGCCGGCGCGGCCGACGGCGCCCACATCCACGTGCCGGCGTCGCTCCTTCGCCCCCGCGAGAACACGCTGACCTTCGGCTTCGTCGCCGATATCGCGCCGAGTGGGGCGAGCATCATTCGGGCACACGACCCGATCGACGGAAGCGACTACCTGTACACGCTCCTCGTGCCGGCGGACGCGAACCAGCTCTTCCCCTGCTTCGATCAGCCTGACCTCAAAGCCCGCGTGCGCCTCTCGCTGACGGCGGCGGCCGGGTGGACAGTCATCGCGAACGGTTCGGTCGCGGCCGCGGACACCTCGGGTGACCACGTGACCAGCCGCCTCACCGAGACCAGGCCGATCAGCACGTATCTGATCGCGTTCGCCGCGGGTCCGTGGCACCAGGCCACCTCCACCATGAACGGCCGCACGATGCACGCTTATGTCCGGCAGTCTCGTGCCGGAGAGGCGGACCTGGACACGCTGCTCCTGCTGAACCAGCGAGCGCTCGACTGGATGGAGCGCTACTTCGCGCGTCGCTTCCCGTTCGAGAAGTTCGACTTCGTGCTCGCCCCGGCGTTCCCCTTCGGCGGGATGGAGCATCCGGGCGCGGTCTTCTACAACGAAGACCGCTTCATCTTCCGGGAGCGGCCCACGCTGCCGCGCCGCCTGGGCCGCTTCTCCGTCATCCTGCACGAGGTAGCGCACCAGTGGTTCGGCGATCTGGTGACACCGCGCTGGTTCGACGACCTCTGGCTCAAAGAGGGATTCGCCACGTTCATGGCGGCCGAGGCGCTCGCCGAGATCGACTCGTCCGCGGGCGCCTGGAAGACGTTCTACCTGGCGAACAAGCCGCCCGCCTACCGCGTGGACCAGACGCTGGGCACGCGCCCGCTCTGGCAGGAGCTGGACAATCTCGACCAGGCCAAGAGCAATTACGGCGCGATCGTCTACAACAAGGCGCCCGCCGTGCTCAAGCAGCTCGAGTATCTCGTCGGCAAATCATCGTTCCGGACCGGTGTGCGCCGTTTCCTCACCCGCTTCGCGTACGCGAACGCAACCTGGCGGGACCTGCTCGGCTCGATCGGCGGCGCGGCGGGCCGGCCGCTTGCCGGCTTCGGGCGGGACTTCATGCTGCGGCCGGGCATGCCGGTTGTGGAACAGCGGCTCGAGCTGCGCGACGGGCGGATCGCCCGGCTCACGCTGACGCAGCGGGCCGCGCAACCGCTCTCGGGGCCGGGGGCATGGACCGAGCGTACCGAGGTGCTGCTCTTCTACCGGAACAGGCCGCCGGTCCGGATTCCGGTGGAGCTCGCGGGTCGCATCACCGACGTCAAGCGGGCGCGCGGCCTCCCCGCCCCGCTGTTCGCCTTCGCCAACGCGGAGGACAACGGCTACTTCCTGCTCCTGCTCGACAGCATGAGCGTCCGCGCGGTGGACGAGGGCGCGCTCGCCGAGGTCGCCGATCCGTTTCTTCGCGCCATGCTCTGGGGTGCCCTCTGGGACGAGGTGCGACAGCTGCGGATGTCGCCGACGGGTTTCGTGCGGCTCGTGCTCCGCGACCTCCCACGGGAAACCGATGAGCAGATCGTGCCGGTCGTCCTCGCCCGGCTGGGGCGGGCCGTGTCCGCGTATCTGGATCCGGGCGAGCGGGACGCGTTGACGTCGCCGGTGGAGAAGACACTGTGGGATCAGGCGAGCGACAGGTCCCGCGCGTACGGCGTGCGAAAGGCGTATCTCGACGCTTTCATCGACCTCGCGGCGTCGCCGGGCGGGGTGGCGAGGCTCGACTCGCTGCTGTCGGCCGACTCCGCGGCCGGGGAGCCGTTGCGCGATCCGACCCGCTGGAAGATCGTGACGCGCCTGCTGGTGCTCGGAGCCCCGCAGGCGGAGGACCGCTACACGGTCCAGGTCGCGCGGGACACCACGTCCGACGGCAAGCGCCGCGGGTTCGTCGCCGCCGCGGGAAGGCGGAACGCGGAAACCAAGCGAGCGTACTTCTCACGCTACTTCGAGGATCAGGCACTGAACGAGGACTGGGCCTCCGGAAGCCTCGACGCGTTCAACGCTATCGAGCACGAGACGCTCACGCTCCCGTATCTGCGGCCGGCCCTCGACTCACTTCCGTTCATCCAGGCCAACCGGCGGATCTTCTTTCTGGAGGACTGGCTCGGCGCGTTTCTGGGCGGGCAGACCGGCGACAGCGCTCTCGCCACGGTGCGGGGCTATCTCGACCGGCATCAGGACATCCCGCTCGATCTCCGACGCAAGGTGCTCCAGCACGCGGACGAGCTGAAGCGCACGGTCGAGATCCGGCGACGGGAACGGTGAGTATCTGCCGGGTCAACCCTCCACTCGGCGTTGCGGACGCTCGCGTCGGCGGCGCCCGAGACTGAGAGCCTCGTAGGCGCTGGT
>DATBQV010000122.1:0-8409 GCA_036560625.1 Gemmatimonadales bacterium | reverse complement strand
TGGCGTCGCTGCCGAGCCGGTGATTTGGGATGCAGCGACCACCGAATGGGCTGCGTTCGACGCGGTCGTGATCCGCTCCTGCTGGGACTACCATCTCAAGCTCGCCGCGTTCCTCGAATGGCTGGACCGACTCGGCCGGCTGGGCGTGCCGGTCTTCAACCCGCCCGGCTTGGTCCGTTGGAACGCCGACAAGCGCTACCTGCTCGAGCTGGCCGACCGCGGCGTAACGATCGTGCCGACACGGCTGGTCCGTCAGGGTGCCCCCGATCCCCGCCGCGCGCTGCTCGAGGCACTGGAGGGGCTGGCGGCCGACGAAGCGGTCGTGAAGCCGGCGGTTTCGGCCTCAGCCCACGGGACCTGGCGGACGTCGCGCGCACGAGCCGACGCCGACGCCCCTGCCTTCGGCGCCCTCGTCTCCGCCGGCGACGTGCTGGTACAACCCTTCGTGCCCACGGTGGCCGAGGTGGGGGAGTGGTCGGTGGTCTGCTTCGGTGGCACGCCGAGCCATACGGTGCTCAAGCGGCCCGCGCCCGGAGACTGGCGGGTACAAGGCGAGCTTGGCGGCTCGGCCCAGCGGCTCCCGATGCCGGCGGCCGCACTGCGCCGGGCCCAGCACGTGCTCGAGGCAGCCGGAGCAACCGGCGCTCGATATGCTCGGGTCGACGGGTGCGTGATGGACGGCCGCTTCGTGCTGATGGAGCTCGAATTGATCGAGCCGCAGCTCTACCTGGCTCTCGAGCCGGCGGCGGCGGCGCGCTTCGCTCGGGTAATCGTGGAGGCGCTCGACTAGACACGCCCGGTTACCTTCCGCCATGCCCCGCCGGTGCTCGATTGCTACGCCATCACTCCGCCGGGCGCGGCGCGTGGCGCTCTTGTCGGCGAGGGCCGAGCTGGCGCGGCAGATCGGGCTCGAGCTTGCGCCCGGCTTCTCCACGAGCAACGGCGGGCTGCGCGTGCGGCTGCTCACGGGCGACGTGCCGGCGGCATGATGCGGCGTGTGCGTCCGGGGCTGGTGCTGGCCGGGCTGCTGGTCACGCTCATGGCCCGCCCGCTCGCGGGACAGGCGTGCCGGCCGGCGAAGACCGCGCTGGTGCTCTCCGGTGGTGGGGCGAAGGGGTTTGCGCACATCGGGGTGATCGAAGTGCTGGACAGCCTCGGCATCCGCCCCGATTACGTCGTCGGCACCAGCATGGGGGCGATCGTGGGTGCGCTGTACGCCAGCGGCTACAGCGGCCACGAGATCGATTCGCTTACCCGGGTCCTCCCGCTCGGTGCGCTGTTCCGCGGATATGAGCCGCGGCTTCCCGAGTCACTCAGGCCGCTGCCGCCGCTGGTGGTACTGGAGCAGGGCCGTCACGGCCTGGTGCTCGAGACCAGCGCCGTGCGGGAAGAGCAGGTCAGCGCTCTCATCAACGCGCTGATGCTCCGCGGGAACATCGCCGCGCGCGGCGACTTCGACTCGCTGCCCATTCCGTTCCGGGCGGTGGCGACCGATCTGGGGACCCGACAGGAAGTCGTCCTGGACCGCGGCGATCTGGCCCAGGCGGTGCGCGCATCGTTCTCGCTGCCGCTGGTGTTCCGGCCGGTCGTGCTCAACGGCCGCACGCTCACCGACGGGGGCATGGTGGAGAACGTCCCCGTCGGGGCGGCGCGCCGGCTCGGGGCCACACGGGTGATCACCTCACTCCTCGAGTCGGCCGAGGCTCCCGATCCGGACTACGACGATCCCTCGACGACGTTCAACCGGCTGCTCGACTTTCTGGTGGTCGGCGTGCCGCCGCCGGAGCCGGACGACGTGGTCGTCGACACGGATGTCAGTCCGTACACGACGCTCGATTTCGGCCTCGGCGCGCTCGACACGCTGGTCGCGCGCGGCCGGGACGCCGCCCGCCGGGCACTCGGCGGCGCGCGCTGCCTCGAGCCGTTGGCGGTCACTCCGCGACCGGTGCGCTCGGACCGGCTGGTGGGCGCCGTGGTCGGCGCGGTAGATCCGAGCGAGCAGACCGTCATCCTGCGTGCCCTGCGGCTCTCCACGACCGACACGGTCAACGAGGCGGACCTTCGCGTAAGGCTGCTCCGCTTTGCCCGCTTCGAGCAGTACCGCGCGCTGTGGCTGCATCCCGCCGCGCGCGCCGACGGCATCGCGTTCGACGTCGGCGTGACCAAGGCGCCGCGGCGTGCCGTCGCCTTGGGCGTGTCTTACGACAACACGATGGGCGGACGGGTGTGGATCGGCGGGGCGGACCGGCGGTTCCTCGACGCACCGATCGAGCTGGGGGCGCACCTCGCGCTCGGCCAGTATCGCCAGGACATCGGCGTCTCGCTCCTGTATGCCTTCCCGATCGACTACCGTTATTCACCGCTGCTGTTTTCGGCCGACGGCGCGATCGAGGACATCCGTGTGTTCATGGACCAGACGGAGCTGCCCTCCATCACGACGCGCGAGCTGCGGCTCTTCGCCGGCACGGGGCGAAGCCCTGAGCGGGACTGGCGGTTCCGGCTCGGCCCCGAGTTGCTGGTCTGGCACGAAGACACCCGTGGTGATCGGACGGCATTCGGCGGACGCGGGACGCTCGGTCGTAGCGGAGGGCTCGCGGGTCTGAGGCTCCGCCTCGACGCCGCTGTCACCACGGCCTACCAGAGCGCGTCGGCGGAGACGTCGGTCGGGATGCGATTCGGCGGCGTGATCGTGCGCCCTCGGGTCCGCTTCGGATGGGGCTCGGACGGCATGCCGCTCCAATCGACGTTCCCCCTCGGCGGCGACGAGGGTTTTCCGGGACTGCGACTTACGGAGCGGCGTGGGTTCCAGGAGCTGCTGTTCGGACTGTCGGCGCTGCGGCCGCTGATCGGGCCCGTCGCCCTGCGCGCGGAGGGGATGGTCGGTGCCGTGGGAAGCGGGCCGGGATTCCTGCGGCGCGGAGGTGCGTCCTATGACGGCGAATGGCTCGAGGGCATCCGCGCCGGCGTGGAGATCCGCACGCCCCTCGGCCCGGTTCGGCTGGAGGAGGGCGTCAACAGCAGGGGCGATTGGGAGGGCTTCGTCCGCACGGGGACCTGGTTCTAGCATCCCGCCTCGCGGTCAGGAGCCCATGCCGGCCTCGCTCATGTCGAACTCAGAGGGAGGGAGCTTTCCCGGGTGGCCGCGCCCACGCTGATCCACCGCCTCGGAGATTCCATTGAGCTGCTGCGTGTTGACCAGCACCAGCGACCAGGTGCGACCGGGCTCGTCGTCGCTCCCGATCGGCGTCCAGGCCGCGTCCCGGATGACGAGGAATCCGGTCTGCTGCTTGAGGAAGTCGGACAGCCGCTGGTTCATCAGAAAATCCAGGCTGCCGTGCACCGCCCCGCGCTCGAACAGGCACGAGATGCTCCAGGGGGCGGTGATGCCCATGGAGCCCGGTGTCTCCACCCGATCGTCTCCCTGGTTCGGCACGATGAGCTGCACGGCGCCCCGCTGGAGCGCGAAGAACGGAACCACGTCGGGGTGGCCCGGGACGAACGCGTCGATGAGCTTGAGGAACGCTCCCGAATGGGCAAGGAAGTCGAGGAGGGTCTGGTCTTCCGGCACCACGAACGCGCCGGTCACCCAGCCTGCCGGTAACAGGATTTCGGCCGGCACCTGTCGATAGCGGGGCTGTCCGAAGCTCGGCTCTGACATCGCGTATCCTCCCGGTCCGCTTATCCCTACCAGTCCTTGCCGTCGCCCGACGGGCGGCTTGCCCGGCGGCCAAGGTGACTCGCAAGCTGCTCACGCTGCACGGCATCCAGCAACTGCCTGGCCTGCGTGGGGTCCAGCTCCTTGACCGATTCGCCGTCACCTCCGGAGCCGAACCCGCCGCCGGCCATCGCGCCGACCGCCGCCTCCGGGTTGCCCTGGAAGCCGGCGACGTTCTGGTTGCCCTGGCCGTAGTCGTCGCGCCGCGACCGGCCCGCCGAGCTGCCGCCCGGCCGCTCGCCGCGCCGGCGAAGGGCGATCTCGAGATTCCACTTGGCGTCCCGATCGTGCGGGTCGAGCCGGAGGGCATCCTCGTACGCGGACACCGCTTCGTCGAGCAGCGAGTCCTTCGCCGCATCGGTCGCATCCTCCGCCAGCCGCACGGCCGCGTTACCGAGATTGTACGAGCTGCGCTGCCGAAAGCGGGCCTCGCCGAGCGTGCCGCGCCACCGCACGGCCGCCGCGGGGTAGTGTTTCTGGCGATAGAGCGCGTTGCCCGCCCCGAACGCGAAAGCCGGGTTAGGGGAGGATCCAAGGGCCTTCTCGAACTCCTGATAGGCGCCGGCCCAATCGCCGGTGTCGTAGCGACGCTCGGCCTGGCGCGCGTCCCACGCGGCGGGACTGCAGCTCCCCAGCAGCGTAATGAAGAAGAGCGCGGCGGCGCGGGCCGCGACCTCGGTGCCACCCCGCCCGCCCGATCTGCTGGCCTTCCGGCGTGCCATGATCGGGATCGCCGTCTCGAGGAGCAGCAGCGCGATCGCCGCCGCGAGCGGCCACTGGAACTGGCCGGCTGCCTTTCGCGCGTTGCGCACGCCCATGGTCCGTACCTCTACCCCGGCCAGCGCTTTCCCCACCGTTCGCAACGCCGCCGCGTCGTCCCATCGGGCGTACGCTCCACCGGTCTGCGTCGCCGCACGCCGAAGGTCGCTCTCCTCGAGGCGCGAGTTCACAATCCGCCCGATGTGGTCGCGGTGATACGGCTCCGGCGCCTCCGAGCTGTCCGCCGGCACGGGCCCGCCCTGGAGCGAGCCCACGCCGATCGCGAAAAGCGGCACGCCTTCGCGCAGCAATCGGGGGAGTGCGGCCCCGACGTCACCCTCGCCGCTCTCACCGTCGGTGATCAAGAGCGCGGCCCGTGCGCCGGGCTCACCCTCGTGCTCGAACACCTTGGCGGCCGCCGCCAACGCGGCGGAGACGTCGGTCGAGGGGTCGCCGATGTCGTCGGTGCTGCCGGCATCCAGGAAGCGGCGGAACGCATCGTGATCGCCGGTGAGCGGCAGCTGGACGAACGCGCTGCCGCCGAACACGACGAGGCCGAACCGGTCGCCGGGCGAGGCGGAGGCAATCGAGTCGGCGAGCCGCTTGGCCCGGGCGAGCCGAGTGCCGCCGGCGTCGGCGACGTTCATCGAGCGGGAAAGGTCGAGCAGTACCAGCACATCCCGTCCCGCTCGCGCGATGATCGCCGGACGCCGGCCGACCTGAGGCCTTGCAGCGGCCACGACGAGCATCGCCAGCGCGGCAAGCCGCAGGCCGTGCTTGAGGAGCCGGCGCCCGGCCAGCGGAATCGCGGATAGCTGAGCGAGCAGCGCAGGATCGCCGAAGCGCTCGAGAGCCCCGCGCCGCCGGCGCTCCGCTCGGAGCGCGAGCACCGCGCCCGCGGGGAGCAGCAGAAGCAGCAGAAGCACAGCCGGATGCGCGAAGGTCACGGTAGCCTCATGGGACGGTGCGCAACCCGAGTCCGAGCAGCAGCTCGGCGCCGAGAAGCAGGAGGCCCGGCAACAGGAGGAACGGGAACAACTCACCCCAGTCCCGCGTCTCCCCGATCCGCACGTCCACGCGCTCGAGGGGGTCGATAGCGGCCATGATCTGCGTGAGCGCCTCGGGGTCCGTTGCCCGGTAGTACCTGCCGCCGGTGCGTTCGGCGATCCGCCGGAGGATCGCCTCGTCCGAGCTGGTCAAGCGGTCGGCCTGCCGCCCGCCCCACCGCCAGAGGAAGGAGCGGTTGCGCGTGGTGGTATCGGCACTGCTGAGCCCGATGGTGTGAATCCGGACGCCGAGCGCCCGGGCCGCCTCCGCCGCGACGAAGGGCGACGGTTTGCCCGTGTTGTTGGCTCCGTCCGTGACGAGCACGATCGTGCTGGCGGCCGGCGGAAGATCTTTTACCTGCGCCAGCGCCAGGGCGAGCGCCGTGCCGATCGCGGTGCCGTCCGGCAGCTGGCCGATGTCCGCTTTCCCCAGCATCCGCTCGACGAGATCCGCGTCGGGCGTGAGCGGCGCCTGGAGAAACGCCCGCCCGGCGAAGATGACGAGGCCGAGCAGATCGCCCTCGCGCCGGTGAGCGAGTTCGGCCAGCTCTTTCCGGGCCACCTCCAGCCGGTTGCCCGGCTGGAAGTCGCCCGCCCCCATGCTGCTCGAGATGTCGAGGACGAGGACCAGGTTGCGCGACTTGATGCGGATGTCCTCGACGTGGTGGGCCCGCTGCGGACGCGCGAGCGCCACGACGAGAAGCGCGAGCCCGACCGGCACCAGCCACGGCACGAGCCGGCCCCAACGCGCTCGGCTCGAAGGCGGCGCTCCTGCCAGCAACGCGAGGGAAGAGAAGCCGATGTTCGGGGGTGGCTCGCGCCGACGCCGCCAGAGGCGCCAGGCCTGGCCCAGCGGGAGCCCGAGCAGCAGCAACAACAACGGGTCAGCGAACCGCATCGGAGGGCTCGAGGGTTGCTGCCGGGGGTGCAGCGTCGCGCCAGCCGCCGAGCAGCTCGCGCGCGGCGCGCAGGAGACGGGCCGCGTCCGCATCGTCGGGCCGATGCCGCGCGAACTTCACCAGATCGGCGTCGGCCAGAAACGCGGCGCAACGGTCGCGCAGCCCGCCATCGGCGAGGACGGGCGGGAGTGCCCACACCAGCTCGCCGGTCGTGCGCTCGAGCGCGGGAATGCCGTGCGCGTCTTCGAGGTAGCGGCGCACCACGTACGCCACCCCGTCGTAGTGGCGTTCGACTTCGCCTCGGCCGGGCCAACGCTCGCGCTCGATCTGGCTCAATCGCGCCAACGCGATCTCGTAGGGACCCAGCACGACCGCGGGCGCCCCCGCCGGCTCCGGCTCGGGCGCGACGATTGGCGTGACCCGAAGC
Source organism: Gemmatimonadales bacterium (assembly GCA_036560625.1). Taxonomy (GTDB): domain Bacteria; phylum Gemmatimonadota; class Gemmatimonadetes; order Gemmatimonadales; family GWC2-71-9; genus DASQPE01. The sequence goes on along the minus strand of DATBQV010000122.1, from coordinate 1,563 downwards.
CGGCGGCGCAGCAGCAGCGCGAGGCCGGCCACGCCGGCCAGGCCGAGCAGCGCCACGACGAGTCGGGGATCGGGCCCGCGCTGGCGCTCGATCTCCTTGATGTCCCGGAGCGTGGGATTGCCCGCCGGCGCCACGGAGTCGATGTCCACGTAAGCGGAGTCGCTCACGAGGATACCGCGCTGGCCGGAAACGATGCGCACGAACGGCAGGCCGAAGAGCGGGATCGGCCGGTGACCCACGCGATAGAACGCAAGTCGTGCGCGGCCCTCGAGCGCCCGATCGCCGACCTTGCGGAGCGGGGTCAGGTCCAGGAGGCGCACGCCCTCTGCCAGGTCCGCAACGGGGCGCGCGATGGAATCGGAGAGCAGGTCGCGCTCGTGCAGGTGGATGCGAAAGCGAACCGTCACCGAGTCGCCCACGGTGGCGTGGCCGGGCTCCGCCCTCATCTCGAAGCTCTGGCTGTTCCAGTCGGGTGCCTGCGCCCGGAGGCCGGGCGCGGTCGCCGCCACGCTGATGAGCCCGAATGCCGCCGCGACCCCTCTCACCTCTCACCTCTCACTTCTCACCTCTCACTTCTCACCTCTCACCTCTCTTCCCCTCTGACCCTTTTTCAACGGGCCTGCGCCTTTTCCCGCCGCCGGAAGAACGCCAGCAACCGCTCGCCGTACGGCTCGCCCGCGTCCAGCCGCAAGAGATCAGCGCCGCCTTCCTCGACCGCCCGCTCCAGCTCGGCATCGAACCGGGCCACGCCGGTCCGTAACCGGTCGCGCACGCGGGGGCTCGACGTGTCCACCCATTGCCAGGCACCGGTCTCCGCATCCGTCAGCGCCACCAGTCCCACGTCGGGCAGCTCGCGCTCGCGCGGATCCACCAGCTGCACCGCGATGACGTCGTGGCGCCGCGCAAGCCGGCCGAGCACGGTTCGCCAGCCATCGGCAAAAAAGTCGGAGACCAGGAAGAGCACCGACCGCCGGCGGAGCAACGGCTCGAGCTCCGCAAGGCTGCCGGCCAGATCGGTGCCGCGCGCCGCCGGCTCGTGGGCCAGCAGGTCGCTGATGACGCGCAGGACCTGTCGGCGACCCTTGCGCGGCGGAACGTAGCGCTCCAGGCGATCGGTGAAGAACGCCGCCCCCACCCGATCGTTGTTGCGCGCGGCCGCGAGCCCCAGCACCGCGCAGACCTCGACCGCGAGCGCGCGCTTGGTGCGTCGCCGGGTGCCGAAGGCGCCGGACGCGCTGTAGTCCACCGCAAAGAGGACCGTGAGCTCGCGCTCCTCCAGGAACCGCTTGACGTAGGCGGCGCCGAGGCGGGCGGTGACGTTCCAGTCGATGGTGCGAACGTCGTCGCCCGGCTGGTACTCGCGCACGTCGGCGAACTCGACGCCGCGCCCACGAAAGGCGCTCGAATACTCGCCGGCCACGATGTCGCGGACGAGGTGCCGAGTCGTGATCTCGATCCGTCGGACCTCGGCGGCGACCTGCTCAGGATTCACGGCACCGGAACGGCGGCAAGAAGACGCTGGAGGAGAGCGTCGGGGCCGACGCCGTCGGCGTCGGCCCGGTA
>DATBQV010000121.1:0-7853 GCA_036560625.1 Gemmatimonadales bacterium | reverse complement strand
GCCGGCGCGGGTCACGCGGGCGAGCATCGCGGCGGCGAACGGGCGGCGGCCGAGATAGTCGGCAGCCGCCGCGGGAAGCGCGGTACGGAAGTACTGCTCGTTCGCGGCACTGCCGTCCACGCCGTCGTACTGGGTCAGCCGGCGGTCCGGCAAGTTGCCGGATTGCTTCCCGGCGAGCAGGTTGTCCCGCGCCGCCGCGAGGTACGACGGCACCGCCTCGAGGCGCTTCACCACGAGATCCCACTCGGCCTCGCTGCCGAGCTGTCCGTTCGGCCCCGGCTGCATTTGCTGCTGTTGCCAGTCCACGCCGTGAAACGGCTCCGCCACATAGGCATCAATGGCCCGTTCGTGGAGGCGGCGATCTTCGATCTGATGCAGGCTGAACCCGATCTGCGCGCCCAGCACGGCGTGATCGATCCGGTCCGTCGGGCTCAGGCCGGCGGGGTCGATCGCCTGGCGGGCGCGCTCGATTTCCCGGACGAACGCGCCTTCCGACCGAAGGGCGTCGGGTCGCCAATTCCGGAGCGTGCCGTTGACGTCGCTCAGTGTGGGGCTGTAGCCGTCGCCGCCCAGATAGGTGGAGGTGACGGGATAGAGCTGGAGCGTCCGGACGAAATAGCGGTCGCGGAGCGCGACGAACTCGTTGTCGGTCGGCGGAGCGGCGGCGGGCGGTCCGCTCTTGCTGCACGCGGCGAGGTCACGCAACACCGCGGCGGCGACCGCCCCCCGCGCGGCCCCGGCGAGAAACCGGCGTCGATGCATGCCCGAATATACCCCTTCCGCCCGGCTGGGTCGTCGGCTACACTTCCGCCTCCGAACCGCACGGGACGTAGCGCAGTCCGGTAGCGCACTGCAATGGGGTTGCAGGGGTCGCGGGTTCAAATCCCGCCGTCCCGATCAGGCGGCCGGTCGAAGAGACCGGCCGCCGTTCGTTTGTCTCGGCCCGACGTCGGTGGGTCAGCCGGGATCCGGGAACTGCCGGTGGACGAGCGATGCGGTGACCATCAGCTCCTGCGCTGCGGCGATGTAGGGCAGCAGACTCATCACGCTCCCCTTGCGCAATCGGAGGCGGCCGCCCAGCAGGGCGGCGACGGGTGAGAGCCGTCCGTTGAGCACTTCCCTCCAAGCAGCCGGTTCGCCTTCGAATAGATACGCGGCCGTGTCGAGATCCGCGGGCGTGGCGGGGCGCGCGTCGCGGCAAGCTCCGTGATGGAGGTCGAGCCACACCGCGCGCGGCTCGGCGATGCCCAAGGCGGGGTCCGCGCTCATCCGGAGTGCGACCGCGCCCTCCCAGTGAGCGGCCTTCTCCCGGTACGTCGAGCTGGCATTGAGCTCCCGGCGCCATGCTGCGGCCCAGGGGGCGGTGAAGATATCGGGGTGCACGGCGCGGAACGTTACGACGGGCCGCAGAGCCGCGCCAGCGGGGGTTACTCCTGGTCGTCCTTGTCCCCGTGGCGGTCGCGATCCCGGTCGCCGTCACGGTGTCGCTGCTCGACGCGCTCGCCCGGTCGCTCCAGGCGGATGGTCCCCGCGAACGACTCCAGCTCGAGCCGGGCGCTCCCGCCGCCCAGCGTGAAGTCGAACTGCTTGCCCTTGCGGCCGGTGAGCGTGACGGGGAACGTCGATTCGAAGTCGCCCTGGAAGGTCGAGACCGACACAAGGGCACTGGTGCCCTCCGCAACGGTGACGGCGATGTCGCCGTTGTGCGTGACCAGACGGTACCGCCCGTTTGCCCGGATGCTGCCGTCGTAGACCACGTCGCCGTTCACGGTGTTCGCATCCACGTTGTCGGATTGCACCTTCTCGAGCATCAGGTCGCCGTTCACGGTCTCCGCCTGAAGGTCGCCGGCGATGTCCATCACCGTGACGTCGGAGTTGACCGAGCCCACGTCCACCTTGCCCTTGGCTCCCACCAGCTTGACGGTGCCCTCGACCGAGCGCAGGGAGACGACCCCGTTGCCGCCGCTCACGTCCACGTCACCGTTGACCGTCTCGATCGTCACGGCGGCGTCGGTGCCCGCCACATGCATGGTGGTGTTGACGCCCGACAGCCGCACGCCCATCCAGGTCGGGACCGTGATCTCGAACACCACCTTGGGCGGGAACCCGCGGGCTGACACCCCGCGCACGTTGATCATGGTGGGCGACTGATCGATCCCGAGGCGGGCGAGATGCTCGCCCGTGGCCTGGATGCGGACCGCGCTCTTGGCCCAGGTTCGGACGGTGATCTCACCGGTCTGCGCCGAGATCTCGAGGCGCTGGCCGCGCTGGGCCGTGAGCGTCGTGTCCAGGTCCGGGGGCGCGAGGAGTGCCACGAGGGCGAGAACGAGCACGGGTCCTCCTTTCAGCTCCGGCTGGCGACGATCGTCGCCGCTTGCCGGAGGAGGTCGATCTTGCGGCGCATGGTCTGCGCAAGATGGGCGTTGAGGTAGGCGTTGCCGGGGTCGGCCGCGAGCGCGCGTCGAGCATCGCTGATCGCGCGGTCGATGACCGCGAGGTTCTTCTCGATCACCCGCACGGTCGCCGTGTCGAGGGTGCCCCGCCCGTTCTCCAATACGCGCTGGAGATCCGCGACGGCGGCGTCGTACCTGGCCTCGCCCAGCGAAACCCGGGTCACCGGCGTGACGGCAGGGCTCGCAATGGGCGCCGGCTGCGTGGCGATCGGCCGTTCCCCCTCGGCAAGGCGGGCCGCCAGCCACACCCCGCCGCCGGACGCGAACGCGATCGCCAGGGCCGCCGCCGCCAGCTCCGGCAGCGTGAAGGTCCAGCGCCGGCCGAGCCTCCGTGCGTCGACGGGCCGTGGGGGTGCTTGGACGATCCGCTCCGCGATGCCGGCCCAGAGGTCGGAGGCGGGCGGCCGATCCGGGAGGGCGCGCGCTTGCTCGACCACCCGCAGGAGCCCCGCCAGCGCGGACGTGCAGGCCGGGCAGGCGACCAGATGTCGCTCGAGGGCCGCGCGCTCGCTCTCGCTCAGGTCGTCATCCACGTAGTCGGACAGCTTGGCGGTCCAGGGGTCGCTGATCATCGGTGTCGCTCCTGCTAGCCGTTGAGATGGCGCCGGAGCGCCATGCGGGCCCGGTGCAGCTGGGATTTCGATGTGCCCACGGCGAGGCCCAGCAGGCCGGCGATCTCCTCGTGCCGGTAACCCTCGACGTCGTGCATCACGAACACCTGCCGGGCGCCGTCCGGGAGCCGGGCGATCGCCGCCTCGACGTCCAGCGAGAGCTCGGGCGGCCCGGCCCGTCCCGCCACGACTTCAAGCGCCGTATCGTCGGGCAGGAACCGCTCCCGCCGTTGCCCCAGCTGCTGGCGCCGCCCCAGGATCACGTTGACCGCGAGCCGGTGGAGCCAGGTCCCGAATGCCGCCTCGCCCCGGTAGGTCCCCAGCTTCTGCCAGGCCCGGACGAAGACGTCCTGGGTGACCTCGTCCGCGTCCTGGTCGTCGAGCATGCGGCGCACGAGCGAATGCACCCGGGCGACGTGCGCGCGGTACAGGCGCTCGAACGCACAGGCGTCTCCGCTGGCGGCCAGGGTGGCCTCCACGGCGTCGGCGTCGTTCCGGTCGATGGCCTGATCTCGCTGCAGCGGCGCGGCTCCGGGTGCTGGGGTCGCCATGTACCGCCTTGGATCGGCAGGGACTCCGAAAGGTTGCAGCAGCGGCGGGCGGGCGCTACGTGGGGTGCGATCGACTATCAGCCGGTGACTGGTGTAGCTCGCAGCAACATGCCACTTGCCGTGAAGCCGCCAGCTGATAGCCGACCGCGTGGTGCGGGGGCTGCTAGTTCATCGCGTACCGCTTGGGGAACTGCCTGGCGATCCCGTCGGCCAGCGGATCCGCGATCATCTTCATGTGGGCCGCGGCCTCGCGCTCTTTGGCGTACGTGGCTTTTGGGTCGCCCATGGCCTGCGCGTCGATCACGTCCTTGAGCGTGAGAATGTGGGTCTTGACCAGCCCTGCCACGACGTCCTTCGGCAGGTTGGGGTTGGCGGAATTGATGAAGGCGCCGAAGTCGCCGGCGTAGCCGAGCAGATCGGTGACCGCCTTGTCCTGCTTGGCCTTGTCCTTGGTCGCCAGGCCGGTGGTGTAGTCCACGACGAACCCGATGTGCTTCCGCCAGAGCGCCAGGAAGGCGGTTTCCGCATCGGCGCCGTACACCGAGCCGATTGCCTTCGAGAGCGCGACCGAGTTCTGGTCCAGCGCGGCCGCGGCGCCTTCGAACTCCGGCTGCCGGCCGCCCAGGGCCGCGCCGGTCGCGGCCGCGGCGAGATACACGTGCTCCTGCAGGATGGTGTTCAGACCGGCCCGCAGGTCCGAGCTCTTCATCATCTGAGCGTGCAGGACGCCGCCGGCGGGCGCCGCGAGGGCAAGGACGGCCGAGGCGACGAGCGTGGAACGAAGGCCCATGGGTTTACCGCTCTCCTTTCGGGGTGACGCGGATCTCTCCGCGCATGAACGAGTGTCGCTTGCAGAAGTACGACCAGGTGCCGACCGAGTCGAACCGCACGGTCGCGGAGGCGCCCTTGGTCGCGAGTGCGTGATCGAACCCGCCGTCCGGCTGGTCCGGCATGCCCGACGTCACCGTGTGCTCGATGTCGTCCGCGTTGGTCCACATGACCGTCGTGCCGACCGGCACCACGAGCGACTTGGGTCCGAATGCGAAGGTCTTGATCGTGACCTGGGGCGCGGCGGGCCGCGCGAGCGCGGCGACGACGGCGAATGCCAACAGTGTGACCGGCGGTTTCATCGGGCGCTTCGCTCCGGGCGTCGGGTCACCTCTTGTACGCCGGTCCGCCCGCACCGGATTGCCCCGGCCATCGGCTCCGTCCCCTCTTGGCGGGACCGTGCTGGGCGGATAAGGTTCTCGCCCATGGCCACGTCTGCCCCCGTCATCTCCGCCCCGACCGGCACGACCCTCTCCTGCAAGGGCTGGCACCAGGAAGCCGCGCTCCGGATGCTGATGAACAACCTCGATCCCGCCGTGGCGGAACGGCCGGAGGAGTTGATCGTCTACGGCGGGACCGGCAAGGCCGCGCGGAACTGGGCGTGCTACGAGCGGATCGTGGCGACGCTTCGGCGGCTCGAAAACGACGAGACGCTGCTGGTGCAGAGCGGCAAGCCGGTCGGCGTGTTCCGGACCCACGACGAGGCCCCGCGGGTGCTGATCGCGAACGCGCACCTGGTGCCGCGGTGGGCGACGTGGGACGAGTTCCGCCGCCTGGAATCGATGGGTCTCACGATGTACGGACAGATGACCGCGGGGTCGTGGATCTACATCGGCACCCAGGGCATCCTCCAGGGCACCTACGAGACCTTCGCGGAGTGCGCGCGACAGCACTTCGGCGGATCGCTCGCCGGGCGGCTGGTGGTGACCGGCGGGCTCGGCGGGATGGGCGGCGCGCAGCCGCTCGCCGCGACGATGAACGGCGCCGCGTTTCTCGGCGTGGACGTGGACGAGACCCGGATTCGCCGGCGGGTGGACAGCGGCTATTGCGACCGGCTGGCGACGGACCTGGACGAGGCGCTGCGCCTTGTGCTCGAGGCCAAGCGCGGTGGCGTCGCGCTTTCGGTCGGCCTGGTGGGCAACATCGCGGACGTGCTGCCGCAGCTCGTCCGACGGGGCGTCGTGCCCGATGTCGTCACCGATCAGACCTCCGCCCACGATCTCCGGGTGGGCTACATCCCGCTCGGCGTATCGCTGGCGCAGGCGGCGGCGCTACGGGAGCGGGATCCGGCCGGGTACGAAGCCCGAGTGCTCGACTCGATGGCCGCGCACGTCGACGCCATGCTCGCGCTCCGGGCGCGGGGTGCGGTCGTGTTCGACTACGGCAACAACCTGCGGGGGCAGGTGGCGGATCACCGGGGGATGCGACAAGCCTTCGATATCCCCGGCTTCGTGCCCGCGTACATCCGGCCGCTGTTCTGTCGCGGCGCCGGCCCGTTCCGCTGGGCCGCGCTCTCGGGCGACCCGGGCGACATCGCGGTGACCGACGAGGCGGTGCTCGAGACCTTCCCCCGCCAGGAGGCGCTTGGACGGTGGATTCGCCAGGCCCGGGAGAAGGTGCACTTCCAGGGGTTGCCCGCGCGCATCTGCTGGCTCGAGTACGGGGAGCGCGCCGAGATGGGGCGTCGGTTCAACTGGCTGGTCAAGAAGGGAAAGGTGCGGGCCCCCATCGTGATCGGCCGGGATCATCTCGATACCGGCTCGGTGGCGTCGCCCAACCGCGAGACGGAGGCGATGATGGACGGCTCCGACGCGATCGCCGACTGGCCGCTCCTCAACGCGATGCTCAATACGGCGTGCGGGGCGAGCTGGGTCTCGCTCCACCACGGCGGCGGCGTCGGCATCGGCTACTCGATCCACGCCGGCATGGTGATCGTTGCCGACGGGACGGAGTCGGGCGACCGCCGGCTCGAGCGGGTGCTCACCGCCGACCCCGGCACCGGCGTCATGCGCCACGCGGATGCGGGGTATGGGATCGCCATCGAGACGGCGCGGGAGCGCGGTGTCGACCTGCCGATGATCAATTCAGTAAACAGTGAACGGTAAACAGTGAACGGGGACGCCGGCGCGCCTCCGCGCCTCCTGTTCACCGTTCACCGTTCACCGTTCACCGTTGTTCCCAACCGATGCCTCTCCTGACGAATATCGGCGTTCTCGCCACCTGCCGCGCCTCGGGCGCGCAGGGCGACATCCATCCGATCCCGCGCGCGGCGCTGGCGTGGGACGATGGGAGGATCGTGTGGGCGGGGCCGGAGGCCGATCTGCCTCCCCGGCTGCGGAGCGCGGAGAGTCTGGACGCGGGCGGCCGGCTCGTGATCCCTGGCCTCGTGGATTGTCACACGCACCTCGCGTTCGGCGGCTGGCGGGCCGATGAGTTCGAGCGGCGGCTACGAGGCGAGAGCTATCTCGCGATCGCGGCTGCCGGCGGCGGCATCGCCGCAACGGTGCGGGCGACGCGCGCAGCGACGGAAGCCGAGCTGGTGGAGCGCGCGGCCGGTTTTCTCGACGGCATGCTGACGCTGGGCGTGACCACGGTCGAGTGCAAGACGGGTTACGGGCTCGACGAGGCGTCCGAGCTGAAGCTGCTCCGGGTCTACCGGCGGCTGGGTGAGCATGCCGCCCAACGTCTCGTGCCGACGCTCCTGGCGGCCCACGTCGTGCCGCCCGAATACCGTGGCCGGCGCGAAGCCTACGTGGCACTGGTCACGGAGACGATTCTGCCCGCCGCGTCCGCGGCGCGATTGGCCAGGTGCTGCGACGTCTTCGTCGAGGAGGCGGCGTTTACGGTCGACGAGGCCCGGCGGATCCTGGTGGCCGGACGGGCACTGGGGCTTGGTGCCCGGCTGCATGCGGACCAGCTCACGGCCTGCGGCGGGGCGGAGCTGGCCGCCGAAGTCGGCGCCTTGTCCGCGGACCATCTCGAGTGCGTGACCCCGAGCGGTATCGCCGCCTTGCAGGACGCGGGCGTCGTGGCCGTGAGCCTTCCGATTGCGACGCTCTATCTCGGGCAGCGACCCATGCCTGCGCGTGCCTTGATCGAGGCCGGCGTTCGCGTTGCCGTGGCGACCGACTTCAACCCCGGCTCGGCCCCGAGCTGGCATCTTCCGCTTGCGCTCACGCTCGCCTGTACGCTCCAGCGGATGACCCCGGCGGAAGCGCTCAAGGGTGCGACCATCCACGCGGCCCGGGCCGCCGGGGTCGAGGCCGAGGTTGGGTCGCTCGAGCCGGGCAAAGCCGCGGACTTCGCGATCATCGACGCCCCGGATGTGAACCACTGGCTCTACTATTTCCGGCCCAACGCCTGTGTGGAGACGGTGATCGGCGGCGTGACCCGCTGGCGCGCGGCATGAC
>DATBQV010000120.1:0-7600 GCA_036560625.1 Gemmatimonadales bacterium | reverse complement strand
GAGTATCGCGTCAATCTCCGCACCGGGCAGCCGGTCCGCGCGCGATGAGGCGCCGCACCATCATGCGGATCGCGCTCGCCGCGATTCCCTTCGTCGCCGCGACCCCGGCGCTCGCGGTCGCGCAGGGCGCCGGCGTCGAGGTCGGGCGCTACTTCGAAGGCACCGACTGGACCACGTTCCGCGCCGGACTGGAGCGTCCCCTGCTCGGCCCGCTGTCGGTGACGCTCTATGGCACCCATCTCCGCGCCGCGAGCGACACGGGCCAACGGCTCTGGGGCGTGGGCGGCGATCTCGCACTGTTCCGTGACGTGGGCCAGGGGCCGTACGTGGTGGGAGGACTTGGCGGGGGATTCGCTACCCAATCAGCCAGGAGGCTGTGGGGATCGTGGTCGGCGGGCGCGGGCTTCCAGGTGCTTCCGTTTCCCGTGCTCTCGTTCGCGGCGGAGGCTCGCTGGCGCGAGCTCACGCCCGGCGCGCGGAGCGGCGTCGAAGTCTCATTCCGGCTCGGCGCCGTTTTCGGGAGGCGCGCATCCTCGCCTCCGCCGGGCACTGCGCCATCGACGTACTCGGGTGGCGCCCCATCGACGTACTCCGGGACCGCGACCCCGCTCGCCACGGCCGGGCGCCTCGGCACCGCCGCCACCCTGGCCGATTCCGTGGTCGAAACCGCCGCGGCCGAGATGGGCACCGCGTACCGGCTCGGCGGAACCACGTCGGAAGGATTCGACTGCTCGGGGCTGATTAAGTTTGCCTACGCCCAGCACGGCATCACCCTGCCGCGGACCAGCGTGGAGCAGGCGAGGGCGGGGACCCCCGTGGACCGACGGCTGGAGGCGCTTCGGGTGGGGGATATTCTGACGTTTTCCAGCAGCGGGGGTCCGGTGACGCACGTCGGGCTGTACGTGGGCGACGGGCGCTTCGTTCATAGCGCGAGCCGCGGCGTGCAGCTCAGCGCGCTCAGTCCGGACGATCCCTACGGAAAGTGGTGGTGGGCCCGCTGGGTGGGGGCGAGGCGGGTGGTCGACGAGGGTGAGAGGTAAGAGGTGAGAGGTGAGGTAAGAGGGGGGACTCGGCATCTCGCGGAGTCCCCCTCTTACTTCTCACCTCTCACCTCTCACCTCTTACTTTGTTCACTGCTTTTCCCCGCTGCCGCCGTGGTGCATGTCATGCATGTCACCCATGTCGTGCATGCGCTCAGGAGCGCCGGCCGGCTGGCCGTACCCCGGCACCTGAAGCGAGGCGAGATCCTTCCGCAGGGTGGGATCCGCCGTGTCGACCTTAGGCCACTTGCTCATGTCGTCCGGCACGAACAGCCCCACCATGTGCGCCATCACGCCGGGCGAAGTCTTGTCGGTCGGGTTGTCGTACACCCCGACCACGCGATACCGGTGCCCGGCGACGAGCTTGAGCCCCTCACCGCTCACGCCGAAGAGCTTCCGACTCACGCCGAGGACGTGCCCGGCCGAGTCCCGCCGCGCCACGACACGCGCCAGCTCCTTGCCCGTTTCCGCGTCCTCGAGGCGGACGAAGGACCCGTAGTCGTGCAGGTGGCCGCCCACGCCCAGCAGGCGTCCCCCAACGGGCAGCGTGAACTCGTACGCTTTGGTGAAGCGGCCCGGCGGCGCGTCGAACATGTTGCTGGCGCCGACGGTGAGATTCACGTCCATGTAGAGGGGCAGCGACGTCACCGGACGCGGGTTTTGGTTGGTCGGCATCCACAGCATGGTGTACTTGAGGTACACCGCGTCGAGATCCTTGCCGGTCTCGTTGTGCCACATGATGTAGAAGCCGAGGTCGGTGCCGCGGGAGAGGGGCACGCCGATCGTCTTCGGCACGGACGCGTCCGCGGTCTCGCTGCCCGCGCCGGCCAGGCGCTCGAGCGCGGGGTAGAGGAGCTGCCGGCGGTCAAAGTTGACCATGATCATGTGGTGCATGATCCGGCGATCGAGCACCGTGCCGTGCTCATCGACCAGCTCGTACTTGAAGCCGCGGAACCAGCCGTCCACAGGCCACTCGAAATGCTGTACCGGGGCATCGCCCGAGCCCATGTCCATCATCGCATGATCCATGGGCGGCATGTTGGCGAGCTTCCACGGCCCGCTCGTAATGGTGACCTCGTGGCGGGCGGAATCGACCTTGACCGAAACCGGGGGCAAGCCGGGGCCGGGGGTTGCGGCGAGCCCGAGGGTGGCGACGAGCGCAGCGAACAGCGACATCGGCGGTTCCTCCTGGAAGACCGGACAACGGGAGCGCCACCAACATCTTGGGGGAGCGGGGGCCAAGTCAAGCGCAGTGCCGGTCCGGCGCTTGACAGGGGAGGCGGGCTGTTTATCTTTTGGCGCGAACCTTAGCAGTCACCATATTTGAGTGCTAATCACTCCGGCATTGTGACTGCCAAGTCATTGCAATGTAACACTTTCTTCACAGATACCTGAGGCATCGGAGGCAGGAATGGCAACGGCTACCAAGGCCAAGAAGGACCTCAAGATCCATCCCCTCGAGGACCGCGTCGTCGTCCTCCCGGCGGAGGAAACCGAGTCCATGCGGGGCGGCCTCTATATCCCGGATACCGCCAAAGAAAAGCCCACCCAGGGCGAAGTCATCGCCGTCGGGCCGGGCCGCATCACGGACAAGGGCGAGCGCATCGCGCTCGACATCAAGGTCGGCGACACGGTGATCTACGGGAAGTACAGCGGCACGTCGTACACGCTGGATGGTGACGAGGTCATCATCATCAAGGCCTCCGACGTCCTCGCGAAGCTCTAATCGACGCCGCTTTCAACCGCTAGGAGAATACGCATGGCTGCAAAAGAACTGCTGTTCAACGTCGACGCCCGCGCGAAGCTCAAGAAGGGCGTGGACCACCTGGCCGAGGCGGTGAAGGTCACCCTCGGTCCCAAGGGCCGGAACGTCGTCATCGACAAGAAGTTCGGCTCGCCCACGGTCACCAAGGACGGTGTCACCGTGGCCAAGGAAATCGAGCTGTCCGATCCCATCGAGAACATGGGCGCCCAGATGGTCAAGGAGGTCGCCACCAAGACGAGCGATCTCGCCGGCGACGGCACCACCACGGCCACCGTGCTGGCGCAGGCCATTTTCCGTGAGGGCCTCAAGAACGTCACCGCGGGCGCCAACCCGATGGAGCTCAAGCGGGGCATCGACCGCGCCGTCGAGGCGGTGGTCGAGTACCTGAAGTCCATCTCCGCGCCGTCGGCGGGCAAGAAGGAAATCGCCCAGGTCGGCACGATCTCCGCGAACAACGACAAGGAGATCGGCAATCTCATCGCCGAGGCGATGGAGAAGGTCGGCAAGGACGGGGTGATCACGGTCGAGGAGGCCAAGGGCCTCGAGACCACGCTGGAAACGGTGGACGGGATGCAGTTCGATCGCGGCTACCTTTCGCCCTACTTCGTCACCGACCCGGAGAAGATGGAGGCGGTGCTGGACGATCCCTACCTCCTGATCCACGACAAGAAGGTCTCGGCGATGAAAGAGCTGCTGCCGATTCTGGAGAAGGTGGCCCAGACCGGCAAGCCTCTCCTGCTGATCGCGGAGGACGTCGAGGGCGAGGCGCTCGCCACGTTGGTGGTGAACAAGCTGCGCGGCACCCTCAAGGTCTGCGCCGTCAAGGCGCCGGGCTTCGGTGACCGCCGCAAGGAAATGCTCCGCGACGTCGCGGTGCTGACCAGCGGGCAGGTCATCTCCGAGGAAGTGGGTTTCAAGCTCGAGAACGCCACGTTGAGCGATCTCGGTCGCGCCAAGCGCGTCGTGGTGGACAAGGACAACACCACCATCGTCGACGGCAAGGGCAAGGAGAACGACATCCAGGGCCGGATCAACGAGATCAAGGCCGCGATCGACAAGAGCACCAGTGACTACGACAAGGAGAAGCTGCAGGAGCGGCTGGCCAAGCTCTCCGGCGGCGTGGCGGTGATCAACGTTGGTGCCGCGACCGAGACCGAGATGAAGGAGAAGAAGGCCCGGGTCGAGGACGCGCTGCATGCGACTCGTGCCGCGGTCGAAGAGGGCATCGTGGCGGGCGGCGGTGTCGCCCTGCTGCGGGCTCAGACCGCGCTGGAGAAGCTCAAGGGCACCGAGGACGAGAAGGTCGGTGTCGAGATCGTCCGTCGCGCGCTCGAGGAGCCCATCCGGATGATCGCCCAGAATGCCGGCGCCGAGGGCTCGATCGTCGTCGAGCGGGTGCGGGAGTCGAAGGACAAGAGCTTCGGCTTCAACGCCTCGACCGATGTGTACGAGGACCTGGTCAAGAGCGGCGTGATCGATCCCACCAAGGTCACCCGCACGGCGCTGCAGAACGCCGCGTCCATCGCGGGCCTCCTGCTCACGACCGAGTGTGTGGTCGTCGAGAAGAAGGAGGACAAGCCGGCCCCGTCGGCGCCTCCGGGCGGCATGGGCGGGATGTACTAACCGCCGCTGAAACAATCGCTTTCCAAGGCGCCCCGGGCCAAGCCCGGGGCGCCTTGCGTTTCCCCTGAGAACGTTCGGGCCCCCCCGGCGTTCCTCGTACGGGTCGGTCAAGCTGTTCGGCCGCATCCGGCTGTGGTACGATTGGCCAATGGCCAACCCGACCGACCTCTCGGTTCCGCTCGAGCGGCTCGTCACCCGATTTGCCCGGATGGTCCGGCATGTGGGGCGCGGCCGGGGGCTGGATGACCCGGATCTCGACGAGCTGCTGCAAGAGGTTCGCATCCGCCTCTGGCGGGCTCGGGGCGGGGTCATCGGCGGGCTCAACGCCGCCTACGTGCACCGGACGGCGGTCTCCGCGGCGCTCGACATCATCCGGCGCCGTCGCCGGGCTCGGGAGGAGCCGATCGAGAGCGCGGGCTCGTTCGCCGGAACCTCGCGAACGGCCGACGCAGCGGAGGCGGGAGATCTGGTCGAGCGGGTCACGCAGGCCATGGAGTCGCTCCCGCCGTCACGGCGGCCGGTGGTGCGGATGCACCTGGCGGGATATCCGCGAGAGGAGATCGCCGAGCTGCTCGGCTGGTCGGAAGCGAAGACGAGAAACCTGCTCTACCGCGGGCTGGCCGACCTTCGGGTGGCGCTGCTCCGGCAGGGCATCGGACCCGGGAGTGGGACGTGAACGACGACGAACTCCAGCGAGCCTACGCCAGGACGATCAGATCGCCGAGCGATCGGACGGGATGCCCCGAGCCGGAGGCGATCGCCGACCTCGCGGCGCGCCGGGGCACCGAAGAGGCCCGGTTGGCGACGCTCGATCACGTCATGACATGTGCCGCCTGCCGTCGCGACCTGGACCTCCTGATCGGGGCCGACCGGGCCGGCGCGCGGTACGCGCGCCCCCGGGTCTGGATCGCCACCGCCGCTGCGGCGGTCCTGGTGCTTGGCGTCGGTGCGCTCGGTGCGCGTATGCTCATCCGGGAGCGCTCGCCCGATGTCGAGCGCGGCGGCGCGACCGCCCTTGCCGTGTCGCCGGAGCGGGGAGCCGCGGTCACTCGTCCGGTGGCACTCCGTTGGCACGCGGTGACCGCCGGCGCCGAATATCGGGTCGAGCTGCTGGCGCCGGACGGCAATCCGCTCTGGAGCGCAGTGACGTCAGACAGCCTTGCCCTGGTGCCGGATTCGATCGTGGCCCGAGGCGGGGACTATGGTTGGTGGGTGACCGCCCGTCGGGCGGACGGTACCACCCTGCGCTCGCCCGTCACACCGTTCACCGTACGCTGAGCGACCGGGGCTCGCGCGCCGCCTGGCGCGCGCCCGGCGACAGAAATCCGTTCCCCACGACCAGAAAACCGGCCCAGCTTCGCGGGGCCACGCCTTCCCGCAGGCGCGCAAGCTGCGCCGCCCGCAGCGCGTCCGTCGTCGCCGCTCCCGTTCCCAGCGCCCGGTAGAACGCTCCCACGAACGTGGCGGCCGACTGGTCGCCGATCGGCCACAGCGTGCCGACCACCGCTCGCGCGCCCGCCTGGAGCAGCGGCGCGGTGAGTCCCCGGATTCCCTCACCCCCGACGATCACGCCGAGCGCCGTGCCGCAGCCGGAGAGCACGACGAGGTCGGCGTCCAGCCGGAGCTGCGCCAGGTCACCGGCGTCGAGGAAGCCGTCTTCTCCGCCTCCCGCCGCGAGGACGATCGCCGACCGGCCGAGCGCGGCCTCGTCCACGAGCGCGTGGGTCGCGAGGTGCACGATGGAGAAGCCGTCCAGGCGGGTGTGGCGGAGCGCGGCGGCGCTCGCGTCCCGGCCCAACCGGATCTCCGATCCGGGGAACAGGCTCGCCGCGAAGCGGGCTTCATCGGCCGACGCGGGCAGCGGCGGCAGCCCTCCACGCTCGGAAAAGGCGGCGAAGTGCGCGCGGGTTGCGGGAGGCAAGGATGGGTTGTCCCGCGGGAACGTGGGATCGCCGAGCGCGAGTACCCGGCGGCGTCCGGCGTGTGGGGCACGGCTCCACAGGTCGACGGCAAGCGCGGCGGACGGCGCCTGGGTGAGCGCGAACCGCTCGACCAGGTAGCGACCGCGCAGCCGAAGGGCGGGGAACGGTACGCGGTGGAGCGCGTCGTCCGGCACGAGCACCAGGCGTGTCACCCCCGGCGGTAGCGCGGTGATGGCTGGTCCCAGGAGGGTGGTACCCAGGCGGTCGCCGAGCACCGAGTCGGGAGTCTCGCCCTGGATGGCCGCAATGAAGCGTTCGACCGAGGGCAGCAGACTGTCGAGCGGCGGCAGCGGGAACGCGCGGACTTCCGACCGGGTGACGACGAAGAGCGTGGTCGGTTGGGCTCCGCGGCCGGTGGCGTACTCCAGCAATGCGGTGGCGCTGTCGGGTATCGCGGCTTGAAGGTCCGCGGCGGTTACGCGCTCGCGCGCCGGCCACCGGGTGACACCCCCCAACGCCCCGAGACCGCCCTTTCCCGTCCGCTCCTCGTCCACGCGGACGGCCGTGGCCCGGAGCAGCTGATCGCGGAGCGCACGCGCGCGCCGCCGTTCCACCAGCTCGAGGGCCTGCGGCGCCCGGCCTCGTGCCGCCACAGCCGAGATGATCCCGGCGGTCCCCAGGTCGGGTCCACCGAACTCATCGAGCACCTGGAAGGCGAAGACGCGGAGGGTGCTGTCGCTCAGCTCCGCGCGCCAGCGGTCCAGCGCCGCGCCCGCCCGATCCAGCAGCTGCTCGGCCTGGCCCGTGTCACTCTGCGCGAGCACCGCCTCGGCCAGGCGCACTCCGGCGAGGTAGCGCATGATCTGTGGGGTGGTGTCGGGCGCCTCGAGCGCGGTCGAGAGCAGCGCGCGTGCCTGGGCCAGCTGGCCACGCTTGAGGGCCAGCACGCCCCGCTCGTAGGATTGCGCGGTAGCCTCGGCGGGGCGTCCGGCGCGGACCATAGCGGCGCGGGCCTGGTCCAGGAGCCGCTCGGCATCGGCCCAGGATCGCTGACGCGTCGCCAGCGAGGCGAGCTGCGTCGCCATGTCGGCTTCAAGCGCCGCATCACCGGTGGCGGCCGCGCGCGCCGCCAGCTCGGTCGACACCAGGCGGGACCGTGCCGTGTCGCCGACGAGCGCGGCCAGCTGCCCGCCGGCGGCCAGTGCGTTGGTGACCCCCCACTCGTCGCCGATTGCCCGCATTTCGTTGAG
>DATBQV010000119.1:0-3415 GCA_036560625.1 Gemmatimonadales bacterium | reverse complement strand
CTGGCCGGACGCGAACGGGACGCCGACCGCGGTGCAGAGCGCCCAGACTGACGTGAGAACGCGGGTGCCGACTGGCATTGAAGCTCCTCGCATGGCTGGGGGTTCGATTCGTGGGAGGGTCATCGAGAAGGCCGCCACTCGTCCGCTAGCAACGCCCAACGTTCATGATCCCGCCAGCGGCCGGCCAGCGCCTCGGTCATGTAGCCCTGTCCCGCGTGGCCTTCGCCAATGTAGTAGCCGAGATAGCCGCTCTTGAAGAAGCCCCAGATGATCTCGCTGATGTTGATCGCGCCGAGCAGGGCATCGTCACTACGGCGCCAAATGAGGCGGCAGGCGGCCGTCGGGGTCTTTGCCCGGGCCAGGTAGGCCCGAAACGCGGCGGCCGTGCCCCTGGTGGTGATCCGACCGGCGTAGAATCCGCCGCTGGCGCGGACGAGATCGCACCAGGCCGCGCGATCCTCCGGACGGGGTGTGCGCAGCAGGACGCGGCTAGACACCGAACTGAGTGAAGTGATGATCGACGTGCCGGTAGCCCTTGGGGAAGGGGAGCACGTAAATGAGGAGCTGCTTGAGCGGCGGGTAGCGAAGCGGGAGCTTCTTCGGCACGGTGGGCAGATCACCGAGCGCCATCCGCAGCCCGTCGTTGACGTGGGCCAGCATTCGAGGCGCAGTGAACCGACCCCAGCGCGGCGGCGCGTCCGGACGCAAACGCGCAAGGCGCTGGTTCAACGCCTTGCGCGCGTCATTGGCAAAGAGCGTCGGCATGGGCGACCCGCGTCCGCCTCACTTCGGCCGGATGTAATACCCTGAGACCCGCCACTTGCCGTCCGGGTCCTTCATCGGTGTCACCGTCTCGACCACGGTCTGTCCGTCCGCCGCCTTGGTCTCGTACTGGATGACCACATACGATCCCTTCGGCGCGTTCGGCAGCGTGGTGGCGAAGGTGGCGGTCATCAGCTTCCGTGGACCGAGCGGCTCGATCGACTCGCGCGCCTTGCGGACCATGGGTCCCCACGTCGGCTTCTCGACCCGGGTCCGGAACGCCAGGGCGGCGTGGTCCCAGCTCCCGTCGTAGTCGCCCGTATCCACCAGCGCCAGCCAAGCCGTTGCGGCCGTCTGTGCCGCGGGCACCGCGGCCGAGGCATCTGACGACTGGGCCCGCGCCGGTCGGGCGAAGATCAGCGCTGCCAGCAGCACCAACACTCCGCGTGGCGTCATGCTTCCTCCTTGGAGGTCTGAAATATACTCCGAGCCTAGCGATGCGGCGCGCGCGGCCCCAGCACGATCGTTGCCAGGTCGCCCGCCAGATCGCCGCGGTCGGGCACCGCCTCGAGATTCATCATGAAGGCGACGACGAAGCGCCGCTCCGGCAGCAGGTAGAGAAAGGCGCAGGCCTGCGGCGTGCCCCCGCCGTGCATCACCTCCTGCACTCCATACCAGGTTCCGACCGCCCATCCGAGCGCGTACACGTCATCCGTGAGAGGCTGGCCGTTCGCGCCGTTCGGGACCCGGAACATGAGTTGCCGCGTGCTGTCGGCGACAAGGGCCCCGTCGAGCAAGCTCGTTCCGAAGTGCACGAGGTCCTCGGCGGTGGACACGAAGCCGCCGGCCGGGATCCGGTTGCTCATATCGTCATGCACCGCGTTCCGGAGCGGGCCCGCACTGTCCAGGACATAGCCCCGGACGCGGTGCGGAATGATCTCGCGGGCGTCGTCCAGGCGAGTGTGGGTCATCCCGGCCGGGCCGAAGATGTGCTGCGTCATGTAGTCGAGGTACGGCACCCCCGCCGCGCCCTCGATGACGCATCCGAGCACGTCATAGCCGTACGAGGTGTAGTGAAACGCCGTGCCCGGCTCCGCGATCAACGAATCGCCGCCGAAGATCGCGAGCGCTGCCGCGAGCGTCTCGTAGTGGTGGTAGTTGGTCTCCTCGTCGGGTGTCTTGTCGCGGATCCCCGCGAGGTGCGCCAGAAGCTGGCGGGCGGTAATCGGCCAGCGCTTGACCGGGAACGCCGGGCAATAACTCTGCACCGGCGCGTCCAGGTCCAGCTTGCCCTCCTCCCACAACTGCATGACCGCGGTCGCGGTCATGGGCTTCCCGATCGAGCCGGTGCGGAACGCTGAGATCGGTGTCACCGGCACCTGGTTCTCGAGGTCCGCGACGCCATAGCCGTGGGACCAGACGAGGCGGCCGTCCACCCCGATCGCCAGCGATAGACCCGGCACCTGGTGCGCGGCCATGTACGCCGCCACGGTGGAGTCCACGCGGCGGCTGACTCCATCGGACGGGGTGGGGGAGCGCTGACCGAGCGCAACCGCGAAGGGTGCCACGAGCAGCCCGGCGGTGACCGACAGCAAGGATGCGGGACGCATGGCGGGACGATAGCCGGGCCTCCCCGGCGCGTCTATCACGATCGCAAGGGCGTGATACGTCCCTAAGGTTTCCCGTCGACCCGGCGGTATGCGAGCGGCGTCAGGCCGGTCGCCTGGCGGAAGACCTGGGTGAAGTGCGACTGACTGGAGAAGCCGAGCGTGAGGGCGATCTCGTTGATGCTGCGGGCGGGGTCCCGGAGCGCCAGCCGCGCGGCCTCGAGCCGCCGCGCCCGCACGTAGCCGCCAACCGACGAGCCAAACGCCTTCCGGAAGGCCGCCGCCAGGTATACCGGATGCACACCGGCGTCCGCGGCGAGGTTGGAGAGGGTGACCCGTGCGGCGAACGCGGCATCAAGAGAGTCCCGGGTGCGTAGCAGCCATGGTGGGCAGCGCGGGTCCAATCGGGGCTCCCGGGCACGGGCGAACTCCGCTGCCAGCGCGAGCACCAGCCCCTCGAGCGCGAGCGGGGTTGTCTCATCCGGGCTTCTGAACTCTCGCAGGACGTGCTCCAGAAGCCAGCGGGCCCGCGGCCCCGCGTGATCGATGGCGCGATCGTGGTCGAGCCGGCCCAGGCCGACGTCTTCGAGCCATGTGGGGTCGGGCTCGACGATGAAGGAGGCCGCGCCGCGGGGAGAGATGCGATCGGAATGCTCGATCCCGGAGGGCCGGAAGACCGCCACCGACGAGCGGTAGACGACCTCGCGCCGGCGGAACCGCTGGACATTCCGTCCCCGGAGCATGAGGGAGAAGGCCGGGGCCTCGTGCGCGTGCCACGGAGTCCGGAGCCCGGCCGGATAGCGTGCATCCGTGAGGATGAAGCGGCCCAGGCAACGGCTCCGGTCCGCGGTGCCGAAGTGCCAGCCTCGGGGGATGGATCCCGACGGCTGCATGCTCACCGCCGCCGGGCCAGCAGGAGCCCGTCCCGGATCGGCACCACCGATGCGGTCCACGCCGGGTCGGTCGTGACGAGGCGGGTCAGCTCGCGGACGCCCTCAGTGTCGGGTGAACGGTCGGCCGGATCGAGGACCTGCCCGTGCCACAGC
>DATBQV010000118.1:0-1948 GCA_036560625.1 Gemmatimonadales bacterium | reverse complement strand
CGGTCCCGCCGGCCTTCGCGTCGTCCGCCTGCTCGAGGCCGCCGGCCGCTCCATGGCGGCGGGCGGAAGCAGGGTGCGGCTCGGCGAGACGTGCGCGGCCGCATGATTCCCTTTGCCGACCTCGTAACGCAGCATGCCAGGCTGCGGGCGGAGCTGGAGCCCGCGATCTCCGACGTACTGAGCCGCGGTGAGTTCGTCCTTGGCCGGCGAGTGGCCGAGTTCGAGGAGGCGTTCGCGAGCTACTGTAGTGCTCAGCACGGCGTCGGCGTGAACTCGGGCACGAGCGCGCTCCACCTGGCGTTGCTCGCCGCGGGGGTTGGCCCGCAGCACGAAGTCATCACGACGGCATTCAGCTTCGTCGCCACGGCTGCGGCGATCGGCTACACCGGCGCCCGCCCGGTCCTGGTCGACGTGGCCCAGGACTCGCTCACGATCGACCCCGACCGGATCGAGTCGGCGATCACACCGCGCACGCGCGCCATCGTCCCGGTTCACCTGTACGGCCACGCGGCCGACATGGACCCGATTCTCGAGATCGCGCGACGGCACGGCCTCACAGTGATCGAGGATGCAGCCCAGGCCCACGGCGCCGAGTACAAGGGCCGGCGGGTCGGCAGTCTGGGAGACGCCGGGTGCTTCAGCTTCTACCCGAGCAAGAATCTGGGCGCCTGCGGCGACGCCGGCATGGTCGTGACGAGCCACCCGGATTGCGCCCGGGCCGTTCGCTTGCTCCGGGACTGGGGACAGGCGGGCCCGTATCAGCATGTGGCGCGGGGCTTCAACTACCGCATGGCCAGCATCCAGGGGGCCGTTCTCACGGTGAAGCTGCGCCACTTGGATGAGTGGACCAGAGCCCGCCGGCGCAACGCCGCCCGATACGACGCCGCGATTTCAGGCACCGCCGTCGACGCGCCGCGCGGCCGGCCTTGGGCTCGCCACGTCTATCACATCTACGCCGTGCGCACTCGGGAGCGCGCGGCCGTCCAGGAGGCGTTCCACCAGCACGGCATCGAGACTCGCGTCCACTACCCCACGCCCATTCACTTGACCGACGCGTGGAAGGATCTCGGCTACCGAGCCGGCGACTTTCCGACCGCCGAGCGGGCGGCCACCGAAGTGCTCTCTATCCCGGTTCATGCCGAGCTGACCGAGGCCCAGGTCGATGCCGTCGCCGGCGCGGTGGCTTCCATCGCCACCTCCAACGAGCTGGAGCCTGGCGCACTGCTCGGCCTGGGCCGGAGAGCTTCATGATCCCTCGAGCGAGGCGGGCAGGAGCGCGGCGACGCTGGCCGGGCAGCGTGCGTCGCCTCGCCCCGCCCCGCCCCGTCGTGCGCATCGACCCGACGGTCGATCCGCGTTGGCTCGACCTCCTGGCGCGGTATCCCCGGTCCGGCCTCTTCCATTCGCCCGCGTGGCTCCGCGCGGTGGCGGATACGTACGGCTTCGCGGTGCGCGCCCACATCCTGACGGATCCGAAGGGCATGCCCATTGCCGGGATCGCCGTCGCCGAGGTCGACGATCTGTCAGGGCCAAGAACGATCGCTCTGCCCTTTTCGGACGCCTGCGACCCGCTGGTTTCATCCGTCGGAGACTGGGAAGGCCTCTTTGACAGCCTCCGACCCGAAGGGTTGCCCATCCATCTCCGCTGCCTCGACGATCGCATCGCCAGCGCTGACCCGCGGTTCGACATCGTCAAGCGGGCACGCTGGCATACGCTGTCGCTCGCGTCGGAGCCGGAGGCGATCTGGGGAGGACTGGCCCCGGCGACACGGCGCGCCATTCGGAAGGCGGAACGGTCGGGCGTAACCGTGGCGCCATTGGCAGGCGCAGAGGGCGTGTGCGACTTCCACCGCCTGCACGTCGGGCTCCGTAAGGCGAAGTATCGGCTGCTGGCCCAGCCGATTGCGTTCTTCGAGGCCATCGCCAACCGCTTCGGCGAGATCGGCGG
>DATBQV010000117.1:0-6218 GCA_036560625.1 Gemmatimonadales bacterium | reverse complement strand
CGCGCCGGAGCGTTTCGAGGCAGGCATCGGTCGGTTTCAGCCCCCGGCGCATGTGCTCGACGGTGAGAAAGCCGCCGGACACCATGATGTTCGATTCCCCCCGCCCGGTCGACCCCGCAGCGCCGACCTCGTTATCCGTGTATTGACCGGCCCCGACGATCGCGCTGTCGCCCACGCGCCCGGGAATTTTGTAGGCGAGACCGCTCGTGGTCGTAATCGACGAGACGTCGCCCGCGGCGTTGACGACATCGAGGTTGATCGTGCCGGTCGGCCTGGCCACCATCGGGGTGTTGGCGGGGACGTCGAGCCAGTCGTCGTTCGGGCCGCGGTTGGCCCGCCACTCCAGCCACGCCTGGCGCGATTCCGGCGTCAGCAGGTCCTCTTCCTTGAACCCGTAGGACAGCGCGAAGCGCTTCGCGCCCTCACCGACCAGCATGATGTGGTTGGTGTAGAGCATGATCAGCTTCGCGACCTCGCTCGGTGTCTTGATGCCCTCGAGGGCGCCGACCGCGCCTGCCCGCCTGGTCGGGCCGTGCATGCAGGAGGCGTCGAGCTGGACCACGCCGTCCTCGTTGGGCAGCCCGCCGTAGCCCACCGAGTTGTCGTTGGGATCGAGCTCCTGGATCTTCACGCCCTCGATCGCCGCGTCGAGCGTGTCGGTTCCCTGAAGCATGAGCTCCATGGCTCGGCTCACGGCCCGGAGGCCGTTGGTCGAGCTGACCGCGGCGGCCCGCCCGGTGCGCCGGCCGAGAACCGCGGGCGCGGCGATCGCGCCGGCTCCGAAGGCCGGGAGGCGCAGCGACACGGCAGCAGCTCCCGTCGCGCCGAGAAATCCGCGGCGGGTCAATGCGCGGAGCATGCAGGTACCCTCACTGTGTGGAACCGGTCGTGCGGGATTTAGGCCGCCCAGCGGAAGATGTCAACTTGCCGTCGCTCGGGGCTGTTCGTACGTTAGGGCCGTTGACGTCGCCCACTCCGCTCCGTCCGCCCGACACCAGCGCTCCCACGTCGATCGAGGACCCGCTCTCGCTCGCCCGCATGGCCGTGGCGGGCATCCTGCTCTTCGCCACCGTCGTTGCCTTCTTGCTCTGGGCGACGGGTCTCGTGCCAAAGGCCATTGTGCTGGTCGGCGTGCTCTGGGCGCTCTATGGCTTCATCCTGGGACTGCTGGGCGGCGTGCTCGAGCCGCTGGTGGACGGCCTGGGCCGCACGTTCGGCGACGCCGGGCTCGTGCGAGCGGGTGGCGGCTTTTCCGCCGTCGAGACGCTCGTGGCCCAGGGACACTACGCCGAGGCGGCGGAAGCATACCGGGAGCGCGCCCAGATCGCCTCGGACCGGGTGGAGGCCACGCTCCGCCGGGCGGCCCTCCTGGCCGGTGTCCTGAGCGAGCCCGAGACGGCCGCGGTGGAGCTGGAGAATCTCCGGGCCAGCCACTCACTCGCGCCGGCGGAGGACATCCGCGTCGGTCTCGCTCTGGCCGAGCTGGCGGAGCACCGACTGAGCGATCCCGGGCGGGCGATGGCCGAGCTGCGTCGCCTGATCGACCGCTACCCAAGCGGCCACCACCTGCGCCGGCTCCGCGCAGGGCTGGCGGAGCTCAAGGCCCAGCGCTTCCACGATGCCCCGACGACCTAGGCTGAACCCCGCCACCTTCCACCTGCCGGTGGAGAAGATGCGGGCGGGCTACTACTCGGACAAATATTTCGTCCGCGCGCGGGAAGTGCTGCTGGCCGACGGCTGCCGTCCCCGTGTGACCATGCAGGTGTTCAGCAAGGCCCACGCGTTTCTCGGCGGCGTGGACGAGGCCATCGCCATCCTCAGACTGTGCGCGCTCGACTGGCGCGAGCTCACGGTGCACGCCCTCTACGAAGGGGAAGAGATCGTGCCCTGGGAGACGGTCCTTCTGATCGAGGGCCCCTACGACGCCTTTGTCCATCTGGAGACGCTCTATCTCGGCGTGCTGGCTCGGCGCACGCGCGTCGGCACCAACACCCGCCGCGTCGTCGAAGCCGCGGCCCCGAAGGAGGTCATCTTCTTCCCGGCGCGGCACGACCACTGGCTGGTGCAGACGGGCGACGGCTACGCGGCGCACATCGCTGGCGCCATCGGCGTGTCGACCGACGCGCAGGCGTCATGGTGGGGCAGCGAGGGCATGGGCACCGTGCCGCACGGGCTCATCGCCGCCTACGGCGGCGACACCACCCTTGCCACCAGGAAGGTCGCGGAGCACGTCGGGCAGGACGTGAAGCTCGTCGCCCTTGTGGATTTCGAGAACGACTGCGTGCGGACCTCGGTCGAGGTGGCGAGCGCGCTGGGCGACCGCCTCTACGGCGTGCGGCTCGACACGAGCGAGATGATGGTGGATCGCTCGCTTTGGGACCACATGGGCCGGGAAAAGCCGACCGGCGTGAATCCGCCGCTGGTGCGAAACGTCCGGGCCGCGCTGGACCGCCATGGGTTCGAGCGGGTGAAGATCGTCGTCTCCGGCGGATTCACGGTCGAGAAGATCCGGGAGTTCGAGGCGCAGGGCGTGCCCGTGGATGCGTACGGCGTGGGCTCGTCCCTGTTTCAGGGGCGCTACGACTTCACGGCCGACGTGGTCCTGCGGGATGGAAAGCCATGCGCCAAGGCGGGGCGGGAGTATCGGCCGAACCCGCGGCTCGAGATGGTGGACTGAACAGCCGTGAACGGTGAACGGTGAACAGTGAACGGGGTACTCGTCGCGCCACGCGCGTGGTCTTCTGGGACGTCGATACCCAGCACGACTTCATGGATCCCGACGGGAGGCTCTATGTTCCCGGCGCCGAGGTGCTGGTCCCGGCCCTCGGAGCGCTGACGACGTTCGCGCATGCGCACCGGATTCCCATCGTTGCCTCGTCGGACGACCACGTGCTCGCGCACGCGGAGATCAGCGAGACGCCCGATTGGGCCACGACCTTTCCGCCGCACTGTCTCCGGGGAACGCCCGGCCAGCGCAAAATCGCGGCGACGAGCCTGGCGGACCCGCTTGTGCTCGAGCCCGATCCGGTCGACCCCACCACGCTGGCCGACCGCGTGCGGGCGCACCGGGGCGACTTTCTGCTCCTCAAGCATCAGCTCGACGTCTTCTCCAACCCGAACACGCGGGTGCTCCTGAGCGCCCTGGCGCCCGAGGCGGTCGTGCTCTACGGCGTGGCGACCGACTTCTGCAATCGCTGTGCAGTCGAGGGCCTGCTCCGGGAGCGGCCGGGGACGGCGCTGCTCTTCGTCACCGACGCGGCCCGAGCGATCGATTCGGCGAGAGGCGAAGCGCTCGTCAGCGACTGGTTGGCCCGCGGGGTCCGCATGGTGCGCACCGACGACGTCGTGAGCGGTCGAGCGCTGGAGCCCT
The DNA here is from genome assembly GCA_036560625.1 of Gemmatimonadales bacterium. Lineage (GTDB taxonomy): Bacteria > Gemmatimonadota > Gemmatimonadetes > Gemmatimonadales > GWC2-71-9 > DASQPE01. Next base: position 2,848 of record DATBQV010000117.1, on the reverse strand, counting down.
GGCTCTGAGCGGATTCGGCCGTCACTTCCTCCCCGGACCGACCGAAGTCCATCCCGACGTCCTCGCCGCGCTCGGGCGACCGATGATGTCGCCCTGGAGCGATGAGGCCGCCGTCCTCTTTGCGTCGCTTCAGCCGCCGCTCCGCCGCCTGTTCCGCACCAGCCAGCCGGTGCTCATCACCGCCTCTTCGGCCAGTGGCATGGCGGAGGCAGCCGTCCGAAACGCGGTCGACCGGCGGGTGCTGGTGGTCGTGGGCGGATTCTTTGGAGACTGGCTGGCCCGGATCGCTGAAGCGTGCGGCAAGGAGGTCGTGCGGCTCTCGGTGACCCCCGGACGGACGCTGGAGCCGGACCAGCTGGAGCGGCTGCTGGACGGCCCGCCGGTGGACGCGGTGGCGCTGGTGCACTCGGACACCTCGACCGGCGCGCTCGCCCCGCTGGCGGAGCTGGCCCGGGTGGTGCGGGCCCGGTCGAACGCGCTCGTGCTGGTCGACGCGGTGACGTCGGTGGGCGCGCTGCCGGTCGAGAGCGACGCCTGGGGGCTCGACTTCGTGTTCACCGGTTCCCAGAAGGCCCTCGCGTTGCCGCCCGGGCTTGGCCTGGCGGTCGCGTCGGAGCGCATGCGTGAGCGGGCCGCGCTCCGGCCGGATCGGGGCTGGTACTTCGACCTGCTCAAGTACGATGAGGCCGCCCGGACCTCCCGGCCAACCCAGACGCCGGCGCTGTCGCTGATCTACGCGTTGGAGCGCCAGCTCGGGCGGATCGAGGCCGAGGGAGGCGTCGAGGCTCGCTGGCGTCGCCACCGGGCCATGCTCGACGTCATGGAGCGCTGGGCTGGCGAGCATCCCGAGTTCCCCCTGTTGGCGGGTCCCGGCCGCCGCTCCTGGGCCGTGTCGGCGTTGACCCCGCCCCCAGGCCTGACCGTGCCGGACATCCTGACCCGGATGCGGGTCCGGGGCTTCGCGCTCGCCGGCGGGCTGGGCGACCTCGCGGACCGCGTGATCCGGATCGGCCACATGGGTGATCTGGAGCCCGGGCACCTGGAGGCGATGCTGGGGGAGCTGGCTGGCTTATGCTTGTGACTTGGCGCACAGCGGCTGTTCCCGGGGAAGGGCCATGTTGGCCGTGGCGGTAGTTCGAGGTCCGGCCGGCACCGGGCCCCGACCGCTGCGAGCCGCCATCACTGCAACAACATTCTTCTGTACTCCATATCCTGCCTGGGACGGGTGCCGTGAGGTGCCCGTTCCTTCTTTTGGCCCCCGGCGACCACCGCCGCGGCTTGACGCCGGCCCCGGGGTGCATAGACTTCCAACCATGTGCATGACCAGCCGACTCATCGTCATTCGCCCCATTCGACTCCTCCCGGGAGGCGGTGGGCGGGTGCGCGGCTGAATTCGGCAATCGGCGCAACCGAACCCACGCGGCCTCCCGACTCCGGGAGGCCGCGGTGCTTTCGGGACTCATCCACCCCGGACCCGGTATGCGAGTCAGCCTCTACGACACCACCCTGCGCGACGGCACCCAGCGCGAGGGCCTTTCCCTCTCGGTCGAGGACAAGGTCAAGATCGCCCGCGTCCTGGACGAGCTGGGTGTCGCGTACATCGAGGGTGGCTGGCCGGGGTCAAACCCCAAGGACGCGGAGTTCTTCGCGCGGATCGCGCGCCGCCCCCTGGCACAAGCGCGGGTCGCCGCGTTCGGCAGCACTCGCCGGGCGGGGGTTGTTTGCGAGAGCGACCACAGTATCCGGGCGTTAGTTGCGGCGGAAACACCGGTGGTGACGCTGGTGGGTAAGAGCTCCACCGTCCATGTGGAGCGCGTGCTGGAGACCACGCGGGACGAGAACCTGCGAATGATCGGCGAATCGGTGGCCTTCTTCCGCCGGCTGGGCAAGGAGGTCGTGTACGACGCCGAGCACTTCTTCGACGGGTGGCGACTTGACCCGGAGTACGCGCTCGCGACACTGCGCGCCGCAGCGGACGCCGGTGCCGACTGGGTCGTGCTCTGCGACACCAACGGCGGCTCCCTGCCGGAGACGGTCCAGGCCGCCGTTGGCGCCGTGCGTGAGCGGATGACCGGCCGGCTCGGCATCCACCCGCACAACGACGCGGGGCTCGGCGTGGCGAACGCCCTCGCGGGCGTTGAGGCCGGTTGCACGCAGGTGCAGGGGACGATCAACGGCTACGGCGAGCGCTGCGGCAACGTGGACCTCGTGCCCGTGATCGCCAACCTTCAGCTCAAGCTGGGTTACGAGGTGTTGCCGCCGGCGAAGCTGCACCGGCTGAGCGAGGTGTCACACTTCGTCGCCGCGGTCGCAAACCTCAATCCGGACGCCCACGCCCCGTACGTGGGCCGGAGCGCGTTCGCCCACAAGGGCGGCATCCACGTCGCGGCGATCGCCAAGATGCCGGAGAGCTACCAGCACATCGACCCGGCGCTGGTCGGTAACGAGCTGCGAGTGGTGGTGAGCGAAGTCGCGGGACGGCGAAACGTCCGGCTCCGCGCGGAGGCGCTCGGGCTCGACGCAGCCACGAGCGAAGCGGACGTACTCCAGCGCATCAAGGAGCTGGAGCATCGGGGATTCCAGTTCGAGGCGGCCGAAGGGTCGTTCGAGATGCTGCTCCGGCGGGCCGCCCCGGACTATCGCGCGCCGTTCGAGCTGCTCGACTTCACCGTCATGGTCGAGAAGCGGGGCGGCCAGGGCGTGGCCGCGCAGGCGACCGTCAAGCTCCGTGTCGGCGAGGAGATCATGCACACCGCCGCCGAGGGAGCGGGCCCGGTGAACGCGCTGGACAAGGCCTTGCGGAAGGCCTTGGTGCCGCACTATCCGGAGCTGGACGACGTCCGACTGG
>DATBQV010000116.1:0-5899 GCA_036560625.1 Gemmatimonadales bacterium | reverse complement strand
GCCGGCCCCGCCCCAGGGCCTCTACTTCGTGTCGGCCGCATACCCGGCCGAGTGCTACCTGGAACGCGAGGGGGACACCACCCTCGCGCCGGAATCTCCGCTGACGGTGCCGTCCGCATGACCTCACGTCGCGCCGCCCTCGTCCTGGTTCTGACGCTCGCCGGATGCGGCGATCGGACCACCAGACAGCTCGCCGATACCATGACCGTCGCGGCTCAGGAGCCGCGCCGAGTTGCCGCCGCGCCGGTCCAGGCCGCCGTGGCCGGCGCCCGGCGCACCGCGCTGGTCGAGGCGACGCAGCGAGTGGCGCCCGCCGTGGTGTCCATCCACGTCTCCTCCCGCGAGCGACTCACGCCGCGCTCTCCCTGGGACTTCTTCTTTGTCCCGGAGGGCGCCGAGCGCGTGGTGGAGGGTTACGGCACCGGCTTCGTCATCCGCCCTGCGGGCATCATCGTCACCAACCAGCACGTGGTCGCCAACGCCGAGCGCGTGGTCGTGACACTGGGCGACGGCGCGGAGCTCGACGGCAAGGTCCTCGGCGAGGACCCGGTCACCGACATCGCCGTCGTCAAGGTCGATCGCACCGGTCTCGCCACGGCGCCGCTCGGGCGCAGCACCGACCTCATGATCGGCGAGTGGGTCGTGGCGCTCGGCAATCCATTCGCCTACCTCCTCGGCAATGCCGAGCCCACCGTGACGGTGGGGGTCGTGAGCGCCACCGGCCGCAACATCCTGCCGTCGGGCGACCAGCCCGGGCTCTACCTGGACATGATCCAGACCGACGCGGCGATCAACCCCGGCAACTCCGGCGGCCCGCTCACGAACGCGCTCGGCGAAGTGATCGGGGTCAACTCGTCCATCTTCTCCAGCAGCGGCGGCTCGATCGGGCTGGGCTTCGCGATCCCGATCGAGCGGGCCCTCTCCGTGGCCGACGCCATCATCCGTACCGGCTCGGTGCGGCGCGCGTGGGCCGGCCTGGATGTCGAGGGTCCGTCGGGCATGCGGAGCTGGCGGAACGTGGGTGGCGTCACCGTGTCGCGTGTAGCCGCCGGTGGACCGGCGGACCGCGCCGGCATCCGTACGGGCGACGTGCTGGTCGAGGCCGGAGTACGCCCGCTCCGGAACTATCTCGATTGGGAAGCCGTGAAGCTGGACCTCAAGGTCGGCGACGCCGTAGACCTGAACGTGCGCCAGGGTGGCCGTACCTCCGTCCGGAGGCTCGTCACCGGTGACCTGCCCACCGTCGCGGCCGAAAAAGTGACGGTCCTGCGGGATCTCCAGCTGGTCAACGTGACGCCGGCCATCCAGGCCGAACGGGGTCTCCGGAGCGAGCGCGGCGCGCTCATCTTCCGGATCACCGCCCAGGTCAGCCAGGCCACGGGACTCCAGGCCGGCGACGTTATTGTGGGGATCAACCGGACCCCCGTTCGCACCGCGGCCCAGGTGGGCGATCTCTTGCAGAGCCGCTCGGGCGCGGTCCGCGTGTACTTCGAGCGCGACGGGGAGATCACCTTCACCGACCTGGTGTTCCGATGAGCGAGGAGCGCTACCAGTCGCCGCTGGGCACCCGCTACGCGTCGCCCGCCATGCAGGCACTGTGGGGCGAGCCCCGCCGGATCGGCCTGTGGCGCCGGCTCTGGCTCGCGCTGGCCGAGAGCGAGCGTGATCTCGGTCTGTCGATTCCGGAGCAGGCCATCGCCGAGATGCGGTCTCATCTGGACGACGCGGACCTGGCCGCGGCGGCGCGGTACGAACGCCGCTTTCGGCACGACGTGATGGCGCACATCCACGCCTTCGGCGATCAGGCCGCCGCCGCCCGACCCTACCTGCATCTCGGCGCCACCAGCGCGTTCGTCACCGACAACGCCGACGTCGTGGTCATGCGGGAGGGGCTGCGCCTGCTGGTCGGACGGTTGCTGGCGGTGCTCGCCGCGCTGGAGCAGTTCGGCCGGCGCCACGCCGCCCTGCCCTGCCTGGCCTACACCCATTTCCAGCCGGCGCAGCTTACCACGGTGGGCAAACGGGCGACGCTGTGGATGCAGGACTTCGCGCTCGACCTGGAAAGCCTTTGCCATGCGATCGAGTCGCTCCGTTTGCTCGGCTGCAAGGGCACGACCGGCACCCAGGCATCGTTTCTCGAGCTGTTCGGCGACGATCACGCGAAGGTCCGGGAGCTGGACCGGCTGGTCACGGCGCGGATGGGGTTCGCGCGCTCGTTCACGGTCACCGGTCAGACCTACCCGCGGAAGCAGGACAGCGGCGTGCTCGACGCGCTGAGCGGCATCGCGCAGTCGGCGGCCAAGATGGCGAGCGACCTCCGCCTGCTGCAGCACGAGGGCGAGCTGCTGGAGCCGTTCGAGGCCGAGCAGATCGGGTCGAGCGCCATGGCCTACAAGCGGAACCCGATGCGGGCCGAGCGGATTTCCGGTCTGGCGCGCTTCGTCCTGTCGCTCCAGGCCAACGGCAGCCATACCGCGGCCAACCAGTGGCTCGAGCGCACGCTCGACGACAGCGCCAATCGGCGGCTGACGTTACCCGAGGCGTTCCTCGCTACCGATGCCATCCTCATCCTGGCGACCAACATCGTGGCGGGACTGGAGGTGCGCGAGGCGGTGATCGGCGCCCACGTTGCCGCGCAGATGCCGTTCATGGCGACCGAGCGCTGGCTCATGCTCGGCGTCGGCGCCGGCGGAGATCGGCAGACCCTGCACGAGATGGTGCGACAGCACAGCCTCGTCGTCGCCGAGAGTGTCAGTCGCGGCGCCGCCAACGATTTGCTCGACCGATTGGCGGCCGATCCGGCGTTCCGGGGCGTGCCGGCCGCGGTGCTCCGCGCCGAGCTGGATCCCGCCCGCTACACCGGACGGGCCGCCGCGCAGGTCGAGGAGTTTCTCACGGAGTATCTCGCGCCCATCGTCGGCCGGGCGCGGCCCCTGGCCCAGGAACCCGAAGCGGCGGAGGTACGCGTATGACCCGAACGCTCGAGCAGAGCGCGCTCCCGCTCCCCTTATTGCGGAAAGGCAAGGTCCGCGAGGTCTACGAGCTGGACGCCGAACACTTGCTGCTGGTCGCGAGCGACCGCGTGAGCGCGTTCGACGTCGTCCTGCACGAGGCCGTCCCCCACAAGGGCGCCGTGCTCACCCAGCTCAGCGCGTTCTGGTTCGAGCGGCTCGCCACCCTGATCCCCTCCCACTACGTGACGGCCGACGTCGGGGCCATCCTCGATCGACTGCCCCGGCTGGCGCCGCATCGCGGCATCCTCCAGGGCAGAGCGATGCTGGTGCGGCGAACCGAGCCGGTGCCCTTCGAGTGCGTGGTGCGGGGCTACATCTCGGGATCCGCGTGGGCGGAGTACAAGACGAGCAGCACGCTGGCCGGCGAGCCGATGCCGCGCGGCCTGGTCGAGAGCGAGCGTCTGCCGCAGCCGATCTTTTCTCCCGCCACCAAGGCGGAAACCGGCCACGACGAGAACGTCACCTTTACCACCGTGGCAACGAGCCTCGGGGCCGAGATCGCGGCCCGCCTCCGGGAAGCCAGCTTCGCCGTCTACTCGGCGGGCCGGGATCACGCGGCGACGCAGGGCATCATCATCGCCGACACCAAGTTCGAGTTCGGCTTCGACTCCGCGGGCACGCTCCGCCTCATCGACGAGGTCCTGACGCCCGACAGCTCGCGCTTCTGGGCCGCCGATCGCTATCGCGCCGGCGGCCCGCAGCCCAGCTTCGACAAGCAGCCACTCCGGGACTACCTTGCGTCAGTGAAGGCGGCCGGCGGCTGGAACGGCGAGGCCCCGCCGCCACCCCTCCCTCCCGACGTCGTCGAAGCCACCAGCCGGCGCTACCTCGAAGCGTACCGCCGGCTCACCGGACGCGACCTGGAGACGGCGTGATCCGGACGGCGCCCGAAGGACGCTGGTTCATCGTGGGGGCGTGGAGTGTTGTCGCATTGCTGGTGTTGCTGGCGTTGACCGGGCGCTGGGTCTGGCTGGTGCTGTGGCTCCCGATCGCGGTCTGGGTGGTCGCCTTCTTTCGCGATCCCGAGCGCGCGGGCCCGAGGGGCGATGACCTGGTGATCGCGCCGGCGGACGGCAAGGTGGTGAGCATCGTGGACGTGGACGAGCCGGCATTCTTCGGCGAGCGGGCGACGCGCATCTCGATTTTCATGAACGTGTTCGATTGTCACGTGAACCGCTATCCGGCGGACGGCTGTGTCGCCTACCGGCAGTACAGCCCGGGGCGGTTCCTCAACGCGGCGGACGACAAGGCGAGCCTCGAGAACGAGCAGTCGTCGGTGGGGCTCACCGGCACGCACGGCAAGATGCTCGTGCGCCAGATCGCTGGTCTCATCGCGCGACGCATCGTCACCGACCACGCGGTCGGCGCTACGGTGCGCCAGGGCGAGCGGCTGGGCATGATCCGGTTCGGTTCCCGCGTGGACCTCTTCCTGCCGCGGGGCACGCCCGTCCTCGTCCGTGAGGGCGACACGGCCCGCGTCGGCGTCACTCAGGTGGCCCGATGGAGCTGATCCCCCGCCGTCCCCATCTCCCCCGCCCCAACATGCGCCGGGTGGTCGTGGTCATGCCGAGCGCGTTCACCCTCGGCAATCTCTTCTTCGGCTTCTGGTCCATCGTCTCCGCCTTCAACGGCAACTTCCGCTGGGCCGGCTGGTTCATCGTGTTCGCCGCGATTCTCGACATGCTCGACGGACGCGTCGCCCGGCTCTCCAAGACCAACAGCCGGTTCGGCGCCGAGCTCGACTCGCTGGTGGACGTGATCTCCTTCGGCGTGGCCCCCGCACTCCTGATGTACTTCCTGGAGTTCTCCGGCACCGGCCGCTTCGGGTGGGTCATTTGCTACATCTACGTCGTCGGAGCGGCACTCCGGCTCGCGCGGTACAACGTGCTGGCCGACACCAAGCCCTCGTCGAGCTGGTTCACCGGCATGCCGTCGCCGGCGGCCGGCTGCACGCTCGCCGTCTACTACCCGTTCAGCCAGACCGAATGGTACCGGGCGTCGCTCGCGTATCTCGACCTCCAGCATCAGGGACTGGTAGTGCTCATCCTGCTGCTGGCCGCGCTCATGGTCAGCAACGTGAAGTATCCCCGCTTCCCCGCGATCGGCTTCCGCAGCGCGCGTGGGGTGTCCGGGCTGCTGGTCCATCTGGCCGTCCTGGCGGGCGGTCTCCTCGCCCCCGAGCACTTCCTCTTCCCCCTCGCTCTCGTCTACATGCTCTTCGGCATCGGCCGGGCACTGATCCTGGGCCTGCTCGAGCGCTCCGACGGTGACGCGCCGTCGCTCCAGCCGCTGGTGGACGCCGCCGCCGAGCCCGAGGAGTCCGCCGCGGGCCGCCGGCCCTGGGGCGATCGCCGGCGCAAGGAGCCCAACGGATGACCTTTCGCGTGCACGTGCGGGTGGTCCCCCGCGCCGGCCTGCTGGATCCGCAGGGCCAGGCGGTCGAGCATGCGCTCGGGGCCCTCGGCTTCGGGGGCGTGAGCCGGGTGCGGGTCGGACGCGCCATCGAGCTGGACGTCGCCGCTGCCTCGCGCGATGAGGCCGAGGCCCACGCTCGGCAGATGTGCGACCGGCTGCTCGCCAACCCCGTCACCGAGGACTATCTCGTCGACGTCGAGGAGGACTGAATGCAACGGGTAGCGGTGCTCAGGTTTCCCGGCAGCAATCGCGACCACGACGCGTTGACGGCCGCCGAGGGCGCGGGGTGCGAGGCGTACTTCGTCTGGCATCGGGACACCGACCTCCGCGGCGCCGACGTCGCCATGCTGCCCGGCGGCTTCAGCTACGGGGACTACCTGCGCTCCGGCGCCATCGCCCGCTTCAGCCCGATCATGCAGGCCGTGCAGCGGCACGCGGCCGAGGGGGGCGGCGTGATCGGGATCTGCAAC
>DATBQV010000115.1:0-1677 GCA_036560625.1 Gemmatimonadales bacterium | reverse complement strand
CGCTCGATCGGGTATCGGTCGCCCAGGGCGGACGCGACCGCCGCGAGGAAATCAGGCACCGTGGGTCACGACGGGCTCGATGGCCGGAGCGGGGCGGCGGCCGGCGAGCGCTCCGAGCACACCGGCCACGACGCGCGCGGCCAGCTCACCCTGGACGGTAAAGGCGTCGTCGATGAGCCGTTCGTACTTCGCCGACCAGAGGCTGCATCCGTCCGCGGCGTCAATGAGGTGCGTGTGGAGGCGCACCTGGTTCCCGGCCTGGCGCACGCTGCCCTCCAACAGCATCGCGAGGTCCAGGCGGCGGCCGATCTCGCGGGCATCGAGGTCGGTGTTCGCGAGTGCGCTCACGGACGTGCGGGCCGCGACCCGGAGCCCATCGATGCCCGCCAGCGCGCTCGCGACTTCCTCCGATACGCCCTCGGCGAAGTGGTCGTTGTCCGGAACCGCGCTCAGGTTGAGGAACGGGAGCACGCCGATCGTGATCACCCGGGGCGCCGCCTCCGAGCGCGGCCGCGGGTCGACCGGGTAGCGCCGCAGCTGCCCCGCCAGGGCGAGAATCGCCGGGTTCGGCGCCGCCGCGAGCTCGCGCTCGAGCTGCTCCTGGTAGGCGCGGGCACGCTCCAGCGCGGCGGCGCGGTCGCCGGCCGCCGCGAGCGCCGACATCAGATGAACCGTCACCCGCGAACTGAGCGGATCGTGGTCAGCCAGCCGCTGCCACCACTGCACCGCATCGCGATGCTGGCCGCGGGCACCGGCCTCGGCCGCCAGGGTCTCGATCACCTCCGCGTAGTCGCGCGCGAGGTCGGCGCGCACGCCATCGACCCAGCGCTCGAACTCGGGGCTGCCGGAGAGAAAGAAGCCATCGAGGAACGGCCCGCCATAGCAGGCAACCGCCTGCTCCAGCTGCCCCGCTCGCCGGGCGCACCCGAAGCCCGCGAGATCGCTGTCCGCCCGGTCGGCGTTGAGCCGCAGGTCGGCGGTGGCAAGGAACAGGTCGTCCAGCTGAAGGTCTCGACGAAGGGTGTACAGCAACTGCGTGAGGCGATGTCCCGCGCGGGAGGCGTCGGTCTCCGGCCAGAGGTAGGCCAGGATCTTGTCCCGGCTCAGGCCCCGGTCGCCGGCGGACGCGAGGAGCGCAAGCAGCGCCAGCGACTTCCGTTGCGCCGCGGCTCCGCCCAAGGGGCCGTCCGCCCCTTCGACACTCACACCGCCCAGCGTTCGGATGCGCAGCATCGGCGCCATCCAGACCATCGAGCCAACTACGGGAAGTCTTTGTAATGCAAGCGCTTATAGTAGGTCACGGGAGGGGATGGCGCAAGCAGGGGCGGCCCTGAGAGTGCACCTCGAGCGGCGCGAGGCCTAGCCGGTGTCGCCGATCGCACGGACCCGCGCCTCGAGGGCCAGGCGCTCGAGTTTTTCCACGGGCAACGCGAGGAACAAGTCGATCCTGCGGCCCAGCAGGATCACGGCGTGACGGAAGGCGGCGAGGCGCTGCGCCTCCGGGCCCGCGGTCTCCGCGGGATCAGCCATGCCCCAGTGCGCGACGACCGGTTGGCCGGGGAAGATGGGGCAAGCCTCGCGGGCACGGTCACAGACGGTGATCACGAAGTCCCAGTGCTGACGCTCGAGGCCGTTCAGCCCGCGCGGGGCGTGCCCCGACCAGCCGATGCCGATCTC
>DATBQV010000114.1:0-9697 GCA_036560625.1 Gemmatimonadales bacterium | reverse complement strand
GTCGGCAAACGACGAGGGGCGCCCCATCCGGGCCGCCCCTCGTTCGACTGTCGGCCGGGCCAGCGCCGGGGGTCAGCCCTCGGCCCCGCTGGCGAACGGGTGGCGCGCGCTCTTGTACTTGGCGAGCACTTCGTCTACCGTCGGCTTGCCCGCGAGCGCCCGCTGGATCGACTCCTTCACGGCCTGGTAGTTGAAGTCGAAGATCTTCTTGTCGCTCTCGGCCTGCCAATGGATGAAGACGCCGACGAGGATACAATAGTCGTTCGCCTTGTCCTTCGGGATCACACCGGAGGCGACGCTGTCCATCACGGCGCGCGCCACGGCTGCCTGCGCCGGCCCGAACATCTGCACCGCCTGCTTCGCGCCCTTGATGGTGACCTTGTTGTAGAGCAGCGTGTCGGGCTTGCAGGGGAGATTCGGCGTGACGAGCGCGAGGAGGGTCGTGAACCCGTCGCTGTTGTGCGACAGGGCCTCAGTGAAAGCCGCCCCGGCAGAGCCCGACTTGAACCCGATGATCAGGTCGATGTGGGCGATTTCGTTGCCGTCGCCGACGAGCGACTCGCCAATGAAGAAGTCCGCGGCCATAGCTGCCTCCAGTGTCGGTTTATTGAAGAATGACAGAATTTGACGAAGCATGTGTGAATCGGCGCGAGTGGGCTCGGGTGCAGGAGCAACGTGCCGGAAGTCAGCTCACGCAGTCCCGCCTGGGCGGGTAGCTCACAAAAGTACGAAAAAGTACGAAAAAGTCGCGCGACGAAAGCGGCCCCTAGTATGGGCTTGGCTCTTTGCCCTGTCAAGCTGACGAGTTCGGCGTGTCTTCGGCTTAACGAGCCCCCCGGGGCAGCCCGCCCCGGTGGTCGTGTACCCGGAGCCGGCGCCCAGGGTCATCGTCGCGCACCCCTATACACCGCGGGTGATTTTCCTGTACTACGACGGCGTTCACTATTACGACCGGTGGTACGGGCGTCCGGGGCTGCGCCGGGTCGCCGTCTACGAAAGCGGAGGCCGCTACTATCGTTGGACCGGCGGTCGCGACTGGTATCGTCCGCGCTACGACTACCCGGGGCCCCGTCACTAGATCGCTGAGCGGGCAGTCGTCCTGAAGGCCGAGCATCCCCGTGTGACCCACGGGGATGCTCGTTTTTCACCCCCGTCCAACGGCCCGGTCGTCTTATCATTCCCGCATGCCTCCCACGCGCGACCATCTTCTCCCGCCCGATCCTGACGCCTACCGACGCGGCGCGCCGGCGCGGGGGCGCGTGATCGTCATCGCACCAACCCGGGCGGCCTGCGAGACGATCGAGCTTGCCATGGGACTCCACGTGGACACGGTGCTCGAGCGGGAGCACGGCGACGAGCTGCGTGCCTGGGCGGCCGGCGGCAGGGGCTTCGGCATCGTGGCCGGCACGGGCGTCGGCAAGACACTCGGCATCCGGACGATCGCCGAGACCATTCTCGAGGAGCCGCTCAAGGTCGGGGTAGTGAACCGGGAGCGGGAGGCAACCCCGGAGACGCCGACCTGGAGCGTCGTGATCGTCACGACCGGCATTGCCCGCCGGTGGTTCGAGGACGACCTGATCACCCGGCGCGACACGCTCGTCGTGGACGAAATTCACCAAACCTCGGCCGAGCTGGAGTTGTGCCTCGCGCTGGGCAAGCGCGCCCGGTGTCGGTTCATCTGGCTCAGCGCCACTGTCGATCCCGCGTTCTACGCCCGATACCTCGACAGCGCCGATGTCCTCGTCACCAGCGCATTCGACCCGGACCTCAAGGCGAAAGTCAGAGTGCTGCCGGTCAAGCCGGACGAGTTTCTCGACGACCGCTTCATCCGGCACGTGATCAAGCAGAAGCGGGGAGTGGCGGTCTTCGTTCCTACCCGAGCGGAGGTCGAACATCTCGCTCGCGGGCTCGGCGAGCAGTGGAAGCGGCTCACCACGGCTTTCTATCACGGCGGCGAGCCCATCAGAGTGATCCGCCCGTTTCTCGAGGGCGAGATGGAGCATCCGTGGCTGCTCGCCATGACCGCGGCGGGCCAGTCGGCGCTCAATCTCCGCGGGCTCGACACGGTCGTGATCTACGACGCGCGCTACGGCAACGTGGTGGATCGTGGCCGCAACGTTCTCCACCGCATGTACCTCGGCGCGAACGAGATCCTCCAGATGGCCGGACGCGTGCACGGCCGCGTGGCCGGCGGCGAGGTGTTCATCCTCAGCGACCGGAATCTCGTGTTCACCGAGCTGAAGCCCGGCCCTCCCGAATTTCAGCTCGCCGGCGACGCGGAGCGGGTCGCCATCACCTGCGCCGCGCTCGGCGTGGACGCGCAGGATCTCGACCTGCCCGTGCCGCTGGATCGGCCGGCCTACCGCCGGGCGCTGGAGACGCTCACGCAGCGCGGCCTGGTCGAGGCGGGCCGGCTCACGGCCTATGGACGAGCTGTCGAGGCCATGCCGGTCGAGCGCCACTGGGGTGAGCTGCTGGTCCACGCGGATTCGGAGCTGGTGCCGATCGTTGCGGTCTGCTCGAACGTGGAGTCGCTGCACCGCATGACTCGAGAGGAGCGGGATCTCCACGGCGTGCTGGTCAATGGAAGCGATCACCTCACGGCCTACAACCTCTTTGCCGAGGCCGTGAATCAGCACGGCTACATCGGCGAGGTGTACGGCCTGCCGCGGCATCTGTTCGAGGACGGACTCGAAGCGTGGGCCGAGCGTCGTGGCGTCCTGGTGAAGGCAATCGAGGACGCGGCGCTGGGTACGGCTTCCGTGTACCGATCGCTGGAGCTGCCGCTGCCCGCGGGTCTTCCCCACGCAACGCGCGAGTTTCGTGACCGTTGGGGGGAGCTGCTGGCGCGGGTGATGCCGTTCGATCTCGTGATCGATGAGCACACCGCCGACGGCCAGGAGGCACGGGTCTCGAAGACCTCGGTCGCGGGCAGTTGGGGGGCGGTTGCCGGGACGCTCCGGTACTTCGCGGACCGCTTCGGCGTCCCGCGCGCCGGGATCGAGGGGACCACGCTCTCGTACGATCTGATCCGCCGGTTCGCCACCTGGGGGCCGCCCACCGTCTCGGTCGGCGGCCCGAGGCGCCACCAGCGGCTGGCTGTGGCGCGCGACCTGTCGTACTTCGGTTTCCACCTCGAGACCGAGACCGAGCTGCTGGAGGGAGAGCTCCCAGCCGACCTCCGCGCCGCCGCGCTCGAAGCCCTCGCCGATGCGATCGTTGCCGGCGAGACGGTGCACCCCGACCAGGGACGGATGCGGCGGGCGCTGGGAGAGCTGGACGAGCTGTGGCGGCGGTCAGGTGGGACGTTGGTCGACGCCGGTCGAGCCCGGCTCCGCGAGCTGATTCGGGCGCAGCTCGACGGCGTCACGAGCTGGGACTCGTTTCTTGCGACGCGACTCCGGCTCGAGCCCGGCGAGCTGGTGGACGAGAGGACGCGGGCCGCTCTCGCCGAGCTGCCGTCGGCCGCGCGGCTCAAGGGCGACACCGTGGCGCTGGAGTATGATCTGGAAGGGAACGACCCCGTCGTCCGGCTGCGATTGCGCGAGGGGCAGGCGCGGCGGCTCGAGTCGGGTGATCTCCCGGCGCTCGATCGTCCGCTGCGCTTCGAGGTCGTGCGGGGAGGGCGGCCGCCCGTGCGGGCGGCCACGCTCGCCGGTCTCAAAGCCGAGCTGGGTCGGGTCGAGCGCCGAGACCCTCGCGATCGGCGCCGTGCCCGGCGTGGGGGCCGCTGGCGCGACTGAGCCGCGCCTCCTACTACAGTAGCTGCGCTGTCAGCCGGTCACCCAGCTCGGCGAGCCGGTCGGCGGCGGTCTTCAACTCGTTGACGGTAGCGAGCTGTTGTTCCGCCGTCGTCGCCGCGCCCTCCGCGCGCGCCAGCTGCGACCGCGCGACTTGCGTGCTTCGAGCGACGGCGGCTTCGATCGTCGCGGTCGCTTCCCGCAGGCGATCCACCCGGTCGCGGATCGTTCCCGCGGCGCCCAGGAGCGTGGCCAGCTGCCGCTGCGCCGCTTCGAACATGGAGCCGCCCGCGCGACCGCGGGTAGCCGCCTGCCCCATGTCGTCCAGGACCCGAGCCAGCGCCACGACCGCGCGCTCGATCTCCTCGCGAATACCCGTCACCAGCCGTCCGATGTCCCGCGCCGAATGACCGGTGTTTTCGGCGAGTTGTCGCACCTCTTCAGCTACGACCGCGAAGCCCTGTCCCTCCGTCCCCGCGCGGGCGGCCTCGATCGCCGCGTTGAGCGCGAGCAGGTTGGTCTGGAACGCAATCCCGTTGATGGCTCCCGAAATCCGCTGAATCTCTTCGCCCCGGGCCACGAGCGCGTCCACCTCGCCGCGTACCAGCCCCAGCGTATGCATGCCGCGCTCGATCTCATCGGCGAGCGCCTGAGAGCTTCGCACGAGGGCCTCGCTCTGTGCTTCCAGCGCCCGGCCTGCTTCCGCGCTGCGGCCCGCTTCGGCTCGCACTTCGTCGGCCACCGAGGCGGCGGCACGAGCCGCGCCCTGAACCTCGGCGAGGTCGGCTGCCTGGAGGCGGGCCCCGGCGGCCGCTTCGCGAACGCCGGTGGTGGAGGAACGGGCCGTGGTCTCCAGCTCGTGCCCGGCCTGGGGGAGCGCCGCCACCATCCGGGCCAGCTCGCCCGCGGTCATCCGGAACTCCAGGTCGCTGAGCTTGGCGCGGAGCACGGCGGCCATCGGGCCGGCGATGCGGGCGAGCGAGCCGATCTCGCGCGCGCCGAACCCGCCCGATGCCCCATTCACCAGGCGCACCTCCCCGACGACACCGCGCTCGTCCGCCAAGGGGAAAGCGAGGCTCGGGGGCTCGCTCGTGAGCTGGACCCCGGGGGCAAGCGGCGCGGTCACCCAGTCGGCCGGACGCTGCCCCGCCGCGGCCAGGACCCTCGGCGCACTCCCGTCCAACACCCGGATCAGGACGCCCGACGCGCCGAACGCCTCGGCGAGATGCTGAGCGAGATCCTGCGAGGCGGTGGCGAGGTCACGCTCGAGCAGCAGCCGAACCTGAAGCTCGCGTGCTTCGCGCGCGAGACGGTGGTCGTCGAACAGGCGGTTTCTCGCCACCGCCAGCGCAAGGCCAACCGGCAGCAGCACGGCAAAGCCGGCCGCGGGTGTGAGCTGCGGGAGAATCGGCTCGCCGAGGGCCGGGACGAGCGGCGCGATCCAGCCCGGTCCGAGGCCGAGGAAGATCGCGATCGCTGCGAGGTCGAGGGTCCGGCGTCCCTCCGGCGCCAGCGGCAGGGCTTGTCGAGCCCAGACGAGCGCGGCGAGCGAGAGCAGGAATGCGGTGAGGTTGAGCGTCCCCCTCAGCACTTCGTCCACGAACGCGAAGAGCGGCTCGGCGCCGCCCAGGATGGCCCCCACTGCAACGACCAACAGGACCGCATGCAGCGCGTACCAGACCAAGACCGGCGTTTTCCAGCGGTCCTCGCGGTGCGGCCATCCCAGGGCCAGAGCGAGGTGCGTCAGCGAGGGCGCATGCGCGTAGGATCCGAGCCCGTAGGCCGCGAACAGCCCGGCCGATGGCAATCCCGACGGCGGAAGGAGGGTGATCAGGCCGAAGTAGGAGGCCCAGGCCACGCATTGGACGAGGAGGGGGAACGCCGCTGGGGACCGGCGGGCGCGGAGGAACGTGGCCACGCTCAGTCCCCAGAACAGTCCCCCTTCGACCGTGAGCCAGAGCAAGGCCCTGGCTTCCTGGGCCGATCGGGCGCGTCCCGCGGTGAGGCCGAGACCCGTGACGAGAATGAGGAAGCCGGCCGCGGCGACGACCGCCGCCAGGGGCAGGTGTGCACCCCGGTCGGACGCGCGCGTCCTGCTAAGGAAAGAGGTCGTCACGTTTGGAATCGCTGCTGAGGTCGGATCGCGCCAGGCGTCTGAATGGTAGTCAGTTGAGCCGATCGCGAAAGCCGGCCTTGCAGATCAACGTATCGGATTGAAACTTTCACTCGACCCGGCGCGTATCTTCTTTCATGACAGAGACTATCTCGCTCGACAAGCTGCCCGCTGTGTTCTCGCCGCTCGCCAAGGCTGTGCTCGACGGGTTCAGCGAGGGGGTGGTGGTGTTCGACCGCGACGGTCGGATTCTCTACGCGAACGATCCCGCGCGCGAGGCCCTGAAGGACTGGGACCTCTCTGAGGGCGCGCCCGATCTTCAGCCCCGCCTGGCGGCGCTCGGCGGCCGGCTCCGCACGCTTCGGATCGGCAATATGGAGCTGGGCGAGGCCATGTTCGTGCCCGGGGTCGCCGGCCCGACGACGTTGGCGGCGCGAGAGAAGGAGGCTATCGTCAAGACGCTGGATGCGCATGGGTGGAAGCTGGCCGAGACCGCCCGCCATCTGGGAATCAGCCGCACCACTCTCTGGCGGCGACTCAAGGCCTACGGACTGCATCGCGACGGCCGGAGCAAATGGTCCCAAGCTTCCTGACACTCCTCCTTCTCACCCAGCCCGCCGCAAGTTCCGACACCGCCTCCCCCTTCGCAACGCCCCTCACCCGCCTGATCGTCGAGCGGGCGATGGCACGTCATCGCGCGCAGGACAGCGCCGTCACCGACTATCGCGCTCGAATCCGCTATCGGCTCTCCGCCAGCGTCGGGCGGCGCCGCTGGGCACAGATTCCGGTGACCGCAGTCGAGGAACAGGAGGCGCTGGTCGAGTGGCAGCGGCCCAACGATCTCCGGGTCGACGTGGTCGGCCGGCGGTTCCGAACGCGCGATCCCGACTGGGATTTCTCCAGCGTCTTCTACCGCCCCTGGTTCGTCCCCCGCGGTGTAGGCGATTCCGTCCGTCTCTTCAGCGACAACTTCCCCGCCACCGGTGCGCTCCACCCGCTCGCTTCCAGCGGGCCGGATTGGTACGGCTATGCGCTCCGCGACAGCGTCACGGTCGCAACCCCCGGCGGCGACCGGGTGCGGATCTACGTGGTGGACGTCGCACCCCGACGGACCGGGCCCGCACTGATCACGGGACGGATGTGGATCGACGCCGGGACGTCGGAGGTCGTGCGGCTCACCTTCCGTTACGTCGGCACCGGGCTGTTCGTCCGGTCGCGTCCGGGACGCCGGAGTGAAGCGTCGGCGCGGCGGGTCAACACCATTGGCAATCGAATCCTGAGCGTGGATGCCGACCTCGAGTACGCGCTGCAGGACGGCAAGTTCTGGATGCCGTACCGGCAGTCGATCGCGGGTCGCCTGCAGCTCCCCATCCTCGACGATCTGGTGATTCCGTTCGAGGCGGTGACCACCTTCAGCGATTACGAGCTCAACAGCGGACGACCCATCGCGTTCACCCTTCCGCTGGCCGACAGCACGCTGCCGCGCGACTCGGCCCGGGTGCTCCGCCGGATGCGCCGGGACTCGATCCGTGCCGAGCGCCGGCAACAGAACGTCGAAGCGACCCGGACCCGTTCATGGAACTACGCCGATCGCTGGCCCGGTGGGCGGTACGAGCTGCACCGCCCGCCGAACGACTCACTCGCGCGCTATGCCGCATGGGACGACTCGCTCGAGCTCGGTCTGGATGACCAGGACCGGATACGGCTGAGAGACGTCGCTACCACGCTCGCGCACATGAGCGACACCCTGCCCGACGAATTGACCGGGGCGCGGGCCGGCGGCTTCGGCTACGAGCGGTTGGCCGACGCCCTGCGCTACGATCGGGTGCAAGGCTACTCGCTGGGCCTCGGCTATCACGTGCGCGTGCCGGGGCTGGAGTTCACGACGTTGCAGGGGACGGTCCGGTACGGATTCTCTGACGAGCGCGTGACCGGCCGGCTCTCGCTCATTCGTGATGCCCCCGGCGGCCGGTTCCGGCTGAGCGGTTATCGCGACGTGGCGAGCGTGGACCCGATCGGGCGCGGTCCGTCGGTCGGCAACACGCTGAACGCGATCTTCGCCGCTCACGACGACGCCGACTACGCGCTCGTGACCGGCGGCTCGGCGTCGTTCGAGACGTCGGTCGGCGTGGGGTGGGAGCTTACGGTATCGGGGCGGGTCGAGCAGGAGCGATCGGTCATCGCCCAGGCCAGCTCCGGCGTGAACGATTTCCTTGGAGGGCAGGGGATCTTTCCGCCGAATCCACCGATCACCGACGGGACGTTTGCGGGGGGAACGGTGCAGCTGGCTCACAGCGGGCGAACCCGTTGGGCGCTTACGGCCGACCTGCTTGGCGGCGCCGGCACGACCACCGTTCGCGGATGGGGCGAGCTGCGCCAGGACGTCGGCGGCAAGGCGGGACTCACGCTCCGGGCCAAGGCCGGAATCGCATCGACGCCGGTGCTGCCGCAGTCCGCGTTTCGCCTGGGCGGCCTCAACACGGTACGAGGATTCGACTACGGCACGCTCGTCGGGCAGGCCTTCTGGGCCGGACAGCTCGACGTTGCGCCGCTCCCGGGTCGGATCCGTCCCGTGGTGTTCGTGGACGCCGGGCAGGCGGGATCCGCCAGCGGGCTGTTCAGCACCCAGGCCCTGGTGGGGGCCGGCGCCGGACTCTCGTTCTTCCGGGGAGCCGTGCGCTTCGACGTGAGTCGTCGCCTGTCGCCCGACGTGGCCCGGCTCCGGTTCGATCTCGTGGTAGGAGCGGTGCGGTGACGTGTCACGGCGCCGCGGCGCGCGTTCTGGTTGCGCTCGGGCTTGCCGGCTGCGGGATCGTGGCCGGCCGGAACGCCAAGTTCGAGGCGGTCTGGACCGGCTCCGACCGGGGCCGGCTGGTCGCGAGCGCCACCGCGACCTGGTGCGGGGACGCGAAGATCGCACAGATCACGGCGATGCGGGGTGACAGTGGCATCTCGGTGCTCATTCATCCGGCGGAATCGCTGGTCGTGGGGCGCTATCCGATCGTCGAGCCGGGGAGCGCGCGGGCCTCGACGCCCACCGCGGCGCTCGCACTCAGGCTGCTGGGCTCGACGTCCGTCGTGGGGTACCGAAGCGATTCCGGCACCCTGACGCTGGAGAAGGTCGAGAGGGGACGGGTGTGGGGGCGGTTCGAGTCCCAGGCCAAGGTCGCCACCGCGTTGGCAGGCAAGATCATCCAGCTCAACGGCCGGTTCGCGGGCGTGCCGGTGACCGCGGGTGGGGCTTCGTGCCCCCCGTGACGTCGGCCGAGTGCGCCAGCCTGGTGTAACTTAGGCGCATGGAGTCCACCTACTTCCGGAAGGGCTTCGGCCTCAAAGGCGCGATCGACGGTCAGCGGAGCCGCGACTACCACAGCGAGGTGGTGGAGCGGCTCCGGGCGAACGACTATGGGCTCGCCGTCGGCCCCCTCACGTTCCGGTTGGCGCGCGAGTTCGGCTTCTGTTACGGCGTGGACCGCGCGGTGGACTACGCTTACGAAACCCGGCACAAGTTCCCCGACCGGCGCCTGTTCCTCGCGGGCGAGATCATCCACAACCCCCACGTCAACCAGAAGCTCGGTGCCATGGGGATCGGCTTTCTATCAAGCGGGCCGACCGGCGCCTTCGACTTCGACGCGCTGACGCACGATGACGTGGTGATCATGCCCGCGTTCGGGGTCACGATCCAGGATTTCGAGCGGTTGCGCAGCATCGGCTGCGTCATGGTGGACACGACCTGCGGCTCGGTGCTGAACGTCTGGAAGCGGGTGGAGGCGTACGCTCGCGACGGATACACGGCCATCATCCATGGCAAGTACTGGCACGAGGAGACCAAGGCCACGGCCAG